>NZ_JBHULV010000062.1:0-937 GCF_042684645.1 Pedobacter alpinus | reverse complement strand
GCCCAGCTCCAAAGCCAGAAGATATTTAGTCCGCTGGATACCTTGTTTGCCCAATGCAGCCCAGTTTAGCAGATGTACTACGAGCATTAGGTGATAAAATAGAGGAACAAGGGTTAAACACTTGGCAGTTAAGAACCTTATCAGCCATTAAGCATTGTCGCACTGCTGCTCTTGGCGGGCATATTGATGCTTGCGATAGCTGTGGCAATATCAGCATCAGCTATAATTCTTGTAGAAACAGGCACTGCCCTAAATGCCAAGGCAAAAACAAAGAGGACTGGATACAGGCCCGGCAGGCGGAGCTATTGCCTGTCCCTTATTTTCATGTGGTGTTTACTTTACCAGATACACTCAATAGTTTAGCTATGCACCAAACCAAGTTGGTGTATGATACTTTGTTTGATGCTACATGGCAAACCTTACAACTGTTTAGTAAAAACAAAGGTTTACAAATGGGGATGATTGCTGTTTTACATACTTGGGGGCAAAACTTGAGTTTACACCCACATTTGCATTGTATTGTGCCTGGCGGTGGTGTTGGGCATCATCAAGAGTGGCAAAACATCCGTAAAGACGGAAAATTCTTGTTTCCGGTAAAAGCATTATCAAAGGTGTTTAGGGCAATCTATTGTAAAATATTGGCGCAAAAAGAACCTGTTGCTTATCAAAGTATCAGAAAAGAATTATGGGCTAAAAACTGGGTGGTATTTGCTAAAAAGCCTTTTGGCAGCAGTAAATCTGTAATCGAATATCTGGGGAGGTACACCCATAAAATAGCCATCAGTAACCATCGGATTATTGCTGTAAATGAGCAAACCACCACGTTTTCTTACAAAGATTATAGGCAGGGTGGTATAAAGAAAACCATGACCCTCAGCAATGAGGAATTCATCAGACGGTTTGCCTTGCATATTTTACCCAAACGCTTTGTGAAGAT
>NZ_JBHULV010000061.1:0-5366 GCF_042684645.1 Pedobacter alpinus | reverse complement strand
AGGCTAAAACAAAAAACCCCTCATCTTTTGGATGAAGGGTTCTGCTTTATAGTCGTCTTTCAGACTTATAAAAATTGGCACCGACCTACTCTCCCACGTTTTACCGCAGTACCATCGGCTCTGGCGGGCTTAACTTCTCTGTTCGGAATGGGAAGAGGTGGACACCGCCGATATAGGCACCTAAATATTTTTAATCAAGTTGGAAGCTTTTGGTTTATAGGTATAAGAAAATTTTTCTCTGCCTTTCACCTTAAGCCTTTTAGCTTAATTTGACATATTATTGAAAGAAGGTATTGTTCGAGAAGATAACAAATTCAGTTTTCCTGAAAGTATCGGACAATTAGTATTACTCGACTTTGCGCTCACACGCTTTACATCTATAACCTATCAACGTAGTAGTCTTCTACGATCCTCAATGGAAATCTCATCTTGTGGCTAGTTTCGCACTTAGATGCTTTCAGCGCTTATCTATTCCCAACATAGCTACTCTGCAATGCCCCTGGCGGAACAACAGATTCACTAGAGGTTAGTCCAACCCGGTCCTCTCGTACTAAGGTCAGCCCCACTCAAATTTCCAACGCCCACAACAGATAGGGACCGAACTGTCTCGCGACGTTCTGAACCCAGCTCGCGTGCCACTTTAATCGGCGAACAGCCGAACCCTTGGGACCTTCTCCAGCCCCAGGATGTGACGAGCCGACATCGAGGTGCCAAACCTCCCCGTCGATATGAGCTCTTGGGGGAGATCAGCCTGTTATCCCCAGAGTACCTTTTATCCTTTGAGCGATGGCCCTTCCATGCAGAACCACCGGATCACTATATCCGTCTTTCGACCCTGATCGGCTTGTTGGCCTCACAGTCAAGCATGCTTATGCTATTGCACTCCTCGTACGGTTACCAAGCGTACTGAGCATACCTTTGAAAGCCTCCGTTACACTTTTGGAGGCGACCACCCCAGTCAAACTACCCATCAAACAATGTCCTTCGCTATGCAAAGTTAGACACCGAATACAGAAAGGGTGGTATTTCAACGTTGATTCCACTACGCCTAGCGACGCAGCTTCAATATCTCCCACCTATCCTACACATCCTGTACCCAATGTCAATGTTAAATTGTAGTGAAGGTTCATGGGGTCTTTCCGTCCCGTTGCGGGTACCCGGCGTCTTCACCGGGACCACAATTTCACCGAGCTCATGGCCGAGACAGCGCCCAGATCGTTACACCATTCGTGCAGGTCGGAACTTACCCGACAAGGAATTTCGCTACCTTAGGACCGTTATAGTTACGGCCGCCGTTTACTGGGGCTTCGATTCAATGCTTCTCCTTGCGAATAACATCCCCTCTTAACCTTCCAGCACCGGGCAGGTGTCAGGCCTTATACTTCATCTTTCGATTTTGCAAAGCCATGTGTTTTTGTTAAACAGTCGCCTGGGCCTTTTCACTGCGGCTGACATTGCTGCCAGCGCCCCTTCTCCCGAAGTTACAGGGCCATTTTGCCGAGTTCCTTAGCCATGATTCACTCGAGCACCTTAGGATTCTCTCCTCGACTACCTGTGTCGGTTTACGGTACGGGTTTTTATAACCTGAAGCTTAGAGGGTTTTCTTGGAAGTCTGATTACCTGAACTATCCACGCCCCCGAAGGTTTGCGGTACTATCAGCTTTCAGCTAGTCTAGCGGATTTGCCTACTAAACCAATACCTACGGCCTTTAACGAACTATTCCGTCAGTTCGCGTCAGTGTCACTACTCCGTCACCTCATCGCAGTTATAAAAAGTACTGGAATATTAACCAGTTGTCCATCGGATTCCCCGTTCGGGTACACCTTAGGTCCCGACTAACCCTGATCCGATTAGCGTTGATCAGGAAACCTTAGTCTTTCGGTGGGCGGGTTTCTCTCCCGCCTTATCGTTACTTATGCCTACATTTGCTTTTCTAACCTCTCCACGGTTCATTACCAAACCGCTTCACTGATGTTAGAATGCTCCCCTACCACTCATCCGCCAGTTGGCGGATAAATCCAAAGCTTCGGTATACTATTTTATGCCCGTTTATTATCCATGCCCGATCGCTCGACTAGTGAGCTGTTACGCACTCTTTAAATGAATGGCTGCTTCCAAGCCAACATCCTAGCTGTCTATGCAATCAGACCTCGTTAGTTCAACTTAATAGTAATTTTGGGACCTTAGCTGTTGGTCTGGGTTCTTTCCCTCTCGGCCCGTGACCTTAGCACCCCGGGCCTCACTGCAGCGTATATTTAATCAGCATTCGGAGTTTGTCTGGATTTGGTAGGATTTGACTCCCCCGCACCCAATCAGTAGCTCTACCTCTGTTAAACTTTACCGCCACGCTGTTCCTAAAAACATTTCGGGGAGTACGAGCTATTTCCCAGTTTGATTAGCCTTTCACCCCTACCCACAGATCATCCGGAAACTTTTCAACGTTTATCGGTTCGGTCCTCCAGTACATGTTACTGCACCTTCAACCTGTCCATGGGTAGATCACAAGGTTTCGCGTCTACCCCCTCTGACTGTACGCCCTATTCAGACTCGCTTTCGCTTCGGCTCCGTGTCTAAAACACTTAACCTTGCCAGAGAGGAGTAACTCGTAGGCTCATTATGCAAAAGGCACGCCGTCACAGAACAAGTCTGCTCCGACCGCTTGTAAGCACACGGTTTCAGGTTCTATTTCACTCCCCTGTTCGGGGTTCTTTTCACCTTTCCCTCACGGTACTGGTTCACTATCGGTCTCTCAGGAGTATTTAGCCTTACCAGATGGTGCTGGCAGATTCCCACAGGGCGTCTCCGACCCCGCGGTACTCAGGATACTACTATCATATTATTGCTTTCGTCTACGCAGCTATCATGCTCTATGGCCAGGCTTCCCATCCTGTTCGACTTCACTTTAATACTCATATTGTAGTCCTACAACCCCCATATTGCCGTAACAATATAGGTTTGGGCTATTTCCATTTCGCTCGCCACTACTCTGGAAATCACTATTGTTTTCTTTTCCTCTGCTTACTTAGATGTTTCAGTTCGGCAGGTTTGCGCTATTGCAATTAACCTTCAGTTAATTAGGTTTCCCCATTCGGAAATCTGCGGATCAATTCGTATGTGCCAATCCCCACAGCTTATCGCAGCTTATCGCGTCCTTCATCGCCTCTGAGAGCCTAGGCATTCCCCGTGTGCTCTTATTTACTTTCTCTTTTGTAGTTCTTACGCTACTGTAGATTGCTCTACCTGTTGTTTTTGTTATCTTCTCTTTCAATAACTTCTTCCAATATGTCAAAGAACTTTCCTAAGCCTATTAATACCTATGTATTAATAATCCGCTTAATAGTGGAGAATAACGGAGTCGAACCGTTGACCTCCTGCGTGCAAGGCAGGCGCTCTAGCCAGCTGAGCTAATCCCCCTTCTAAAATGATTGTAGTCCCGAGCAGATTTGAACTGCTGACCCCTACATTATCAGTGTAGTGCTCTAACCAACTGAGCTACGGGACTATTTGTCTCCCCTTCCTCAGTGGTGAATTCCCACCGATAATCATCTCTTCAGGTTCATCTTTTTTTTTATAAAAAAATATTCATGTAACGTAAAATTCTTAGTCTAAGTAACTCTAGAAAGGAGGTATTCCAGCCGCACCTTCCGGTACGGCTACCTTGTTACGACTTAGCCCTAGTTATCAGTTTCACCCTAGGCCGCTCCTTGCGGTTACAGACTTTAGGCGCCCCCAACTTCCATGGCTTGACGGGCGGTGTGTACAAGGCCCGGGAACGTATTCACCGCGTCATTGCTGATACGCGATTACTAGCGAATCCAACTTCACGGGGTCGAGTTGCAGACCCCGATCCGAACTGTGAACGGCTTTTTGAGATTTGCATCCTGTTGCCAGGTAGCTGCCCTCTGTACCGTCCATTGTAGCACGTGTGTAGCCCCGGACGTAAGGGCCATGATGACTTGACGTCGTCCCCTCCTTCCTCTCTGTTTGCACAGGCAGTCTGTTTAGAGTCCCCATCTTTACATGCTGGCAACTAAACATAGGGGTTGCGCTCGTTGCGGGACTTAACCCAACACCTCACGGCACGAGCTGACGACAGCCATGCAGCACCTAGTTTCGTGTGATTGCTCACTCATCTATCTCTAAATGATTCACTAACTTTCAAGCCCGGGTAAGGTTCCTCGCGTATCATCGAATTAAACCACATGCTCCTCCGCTTGTGCGGGCCCCCGTCAATTCCTTTGAGTTTCACCCTTGCGGGCGTACTCCCCAGGTGGATAACTTAACGCTTTCGCTTGGACGCTGACTGTATATCGCCAACATCGAGTTATCATCGTTTAGGGCGTGGACTACCAGGGTATCTAATCCTGTTTGATCCCCACGCTTTCGAGCCTCAGCGTCAATTATAGCTTAGTAAGCTGCCTTCGCAATCGGTGTTCTGTGACATATCTATGCATTTCACCGCTACTTGTCACATTCCGCCTACCTCAACTACATTCAAGCCTATCAGTATCAAAGGCACTGCGACAGTTAAGCTGCCGTCTTTCACCCCTGACTTAATAGGCCGCCTACGCTCCCTTTAAACCCAATAAATCCGGATAACGCTTGGATCCTCCGTATTACCGCGGCTGCTGGCACGGAGTTAGCCGATCCTTATTCTTACGGTACATTCAGCTTAGTTCACGAACTAAGGTTTATTCCCGTATAAAAGTAGTTTACAACCCATAAGGCAGTCTTCCTACACGCGGCATGGCTGGTTCAGAGTTGCCTCCATTGACCAATATTCCTTACTGCTGCCTCCCGTAGGAGTCTGGTCCGTGTCTCAGTACCAGTGTGGGGGGTCATCCTCTCAGATCCCCTAGTCATCGTCGCCTTGGTAAGCCGTTACCTTACCAACTAGCTAATGACACGCATGCCCATCTCAATCCTATAAATATTTGACCATTAGATAATGCTATCCTGTGGTTTTATGCGGTGTTAATCCGAATTTCTTCGGGCTATCCCCCTGATTGAGGTAGGTTGCATACGCGTTACGCACCCGTACGCCACTCTCATGGAACCGAAGTCCCAATCCCGTTCGACTTGCATGTATTAGGCCTGCCGCTAGCGTTCATCCTGAGCCAGGATCAAACTCTCCATTGTATAATGTTGGTTTGATACTAACTTGATGTTAATATTAATTAATTTGTATTCTTTGTTTTCTTAAACCCCAATGAACATTGGTGTCTTTTACGCTACATGATATCTTTTTAAAGAACTTCTCGCCGCTCCCTCTCGGTTTGGCTTTATGTTTGCTAACGCTACCGTTAGTTAACTTCTAAATTTGTTGCTTGCTAAAATCGCTTTAGCTTCTTTCCCGTTTAACCGG
>NZ_JBHULV010000060.1:0-1001 GCF_042684645.1 Pedobacter alpinus | reverse complement strand
CTCTCCCTCGATAGAGTCTCCATATTTCTGCTGGTGCCAATTTCATAGGTGTTACATAAGCGGAATATCGGTAGTTCATGTGAATTTCCTCTTCTATAAAAAGTCTCAACTGTTTACCAGTTGCCTTGGGTCTGTCTTTTATTCTCTGACGAACAATGACTATCCGTCTTGCCTTACTCCATGATTCGCTTTGGTACATTTGCTCACAAATCTCTATCCCCGTATCCAATATTATCCAGTTTGTACTTGCTTTGATGATCTTTTGGATGGGGTGTGTAAACCTCGCTGCAATGATGTAATCGATGTTTTTCTCTTCCAGATGATTCATAATCGCCGAATTGAAAAAGCCACTGTCTAGCCTAATCAAACTGATTGTTTTATCTTTCAGTTTGTTTAGTGTATCGGTCAAAAAGTTTAAGAAATTGTTCGAGCTGGAAGTATCCCCACTCCTGAGCCACATATTGGCTACCAGTTTTACATCGGCAATAAAGGCAATTAATGGATGGTGTGAGGGTCTGCCTTTTTTAGCTGGATTATATCCTTTTTTACTCCCTTCTTGACAGCCATATCTGGTCATTACAGAGGAATCAATATCCAAAGTAAAATTGTTGAACTTGAAATTGTCAAATATCCATGTATAAAAATAATCACTTATGCGCTGGTTCTTTGCTTGGTCAAATTTGGAGAAGAACCGTTTGAAAGTGTCTTGACCTGGTGTACGCTTCCATCCAAAAATATTCCCCAAAACTGCATCGTGTCTAGTGACTTCGGTATGCAAAAATCTGTTTGCCCCACACCAGATACTGGCAATAAAACTCTCTATAATTGTTGTTGAATTATACCCGCGGTTGGAGCCAGAAACAGGAAGGTCTTTGTTTGCCTCTATTACCTTGCTAAAGCCTATCTTTTGTAGCATTTGTTTCAAAAAAACCATCCCTCCCCATGGAGTTATCTCCCTGTCTGTAAAGCCTATATCAAATTCCATCTCCAAAAATACCTAT
>NZ_JBHULV010000059.1:0-530 GCF_042684645.1 Pedobacter alpinus | reverse complement strand
TGCTCTTAAAGCAAAAGACTATCAAGGGCGAGAAACGGATGAGATGTTTGATCGAGATCAAATCCGGCAGATTCGACACCCGTCAGGAGCTTGCTGATTACCTGCTGGTGCACATCAGGACATTGGAAAGATGGGTAAATGATTACAAATGTGGAGGTATTGTTCAGATGCTGAGCGACAGACCAAAGAACAAACAATCGAAGATCATCACCCCAGCCATGCATAAAGGTCTTGAGCAGAGAGTGAACGATCCGCACAACCCTTTCCTGGGTTATTGGGACGCCCAGAACTGGGTCAGGCAAGAATACGGGATAGATGTGAAATACCATCGTATCCGGGAATACCTGAAGCAACATTTCAGGACAAAGCTCAAAACTCCCAGAAAATCCCACTATAAAAAAGATGGAGAGGCCGAAAAGGCTTTTTTAAAAACTCCCTAATACGCTGAACAACATTAGATTAAGTCTAGATAAGGATAAGTACACTGAAGTGAACCTGTACTTTCAGGATGAAGCCAGATTTGGGATGAT
>NZ_JBHULV010000058.1:0-11247 GCF_042684645.1 Pedobacter alpinus | reverse complement strand
TGTCAAGAGATATCTCCTTTTATTTGTTATTTATACCCTAACTCGCTCATTTCTTGAGAGATTAATTTTTATCCCCCATGCCCCCTAAAGGGTAATGAACGTGATTTTATAAGTGTAAGGTCGTGTTTATTTTGGCTCTGTTTCAAAATTGTACAAATTATTTCTATTTGAACAAGATTTATAGCCTAGAAGTTATATAAAGTAATTAACCTCTTAGTTATCGTATAGTTATCGTATAGTTATCGTATAGTTATCGTATAGTTATCGTATAGTTATCGTTTAGTTATCTAATTTAAAACTGTGTATTTGTTAAAAAGGTTGATAAATGAGATGAACTTTGTTAGTAAGCTGGATGGAAATGGATACCGGCCGAGTTGTGGGTTTGTGAATGGGCTGTGGCTAAGGCTGTGCGATGATAGGCGGGTTGGGATGTTGTATGAATGTACAGCCAGACTAGCGGCTGCCATGAAAAATTGACGTTCCCTTTCTAATATTAAACATTAGAAATATTGTTATAGTAGTTTTTATTGAATTTTAAGATTAAAAAATTACAATAAAAGTAAATTGTAGGTAAATTGCAGCCGATGGAAAATAAAGAAATCTCTAAAATTTTTAAACTTCTGGGGCAATTAATGGAATTGCATGAGGAAAATCCGTTCAAAATAAGATCGATAGCTAATGCTTCTTTTAAGATTGATAAACTTCCTTTTGAAGTAAAAGATAAAAATGAAGCTGAACTTGAAAGTATTGAAGGTATTGGTAAAAGTACTGCTAATAAAATAGGTGAATTGCTGAGAAATGGAAGTATTCAAGAATTGGACAATTTATTAGCTAATACACCTTTAGGAATTATTGAGATTATGGGAATTAAGGGTTTAGGCCCTAAAAAAGTTAAGGTAATTTGGGATAGTTTAGGAATTGAAAATATTGGAGAGTTATATTATGCTTGTAATGAAAACAGATTAATTGAAGCCAAGGGTTTCGGATATAAAACTCAGGAAGAAATAAAAAAAGCTATTGAGTTTAAAATGGCTAATGCTGGCCGGTTTTTATATGCTAAAATTGAGAATTTGGTAGCGGTTTATAAATCACTTTTTGAAAAATTATTATCAAATTTAGATAAAGAAAGTTCAGTAGTTGTTACTGGAGACTTTAGAAGGAAGTCTGAAATTATTGATTCTTTAGATTTTTTATTTATTAGCAGCATTAAAAACTTGGTAAGTTTTGAGCTTTTTGATCAGGAGGTTTTTGAATTATTAGAAACAACACCAAATTTTATTACTGTAAAAGATAAAAGTGGAATTACTATAAAATGTTTTACATGCAATACCGAAAATGCCGCAAATATATTATTTGAAACCACAGGAAGTGATGCTCATGTAGTAAATGTAAAATCTTACTTTGCTGCAGAAAAAACTGTGTTTGCAAGTGAACAAGAAATTTATGACTATGCAGGTTTGGCATTTATAGAGCCAGAACTAAGGGAAAATTACAAAGAAATAGCATTAGCCAAAGAAAATAAACTGCCCAAACTGATTGAGTTTAATGATTTAAAAGGCACTTTACATAACCATAGCACTTGGAGCGATGGAATACATACTATTAAAGAGATGGCTTTGTATTGTAGGGATGTATTAAAATTGGAATATTTAGGTATGAGCGACCACTCTAAAACTGCGGTTTATGCTGGTGGATTAAGTATTGAGCGAATTTTAGCACAACAAAAAGAAATTGATGCTTTAAATATTGAAATGGCTCCGTTTAAGATTTTTAAAGGAATAGAGTCGGATATTTTAGGGGACGGCAGTTTAGATTACCCAGAAGAAATTTTAAAAAGTTTTGATTTTGTGGTTGCTTCTGTTCACTCGGGAATGAAAATGGACGAACAAAAAGCTACAGAACGTTTAATTAAAGCTATTGAAAATCCCTTTACTACTGTATTAGGTCATCCAACAGGAAGGTTATTGCTAAGTAGAAATGGTTATCCTTTAGATTTTAAACGAATTATTGATGCTTGTGCTGATAATGGCGTAGCTATAGAAATAAACGCTAACCCCTTAAGACTTGATTTAGATTGGCGATGGCACCAATATGCTATTGAAAAAGGTGTTTTACTAGCTATTAATCCTGACGCACACAGAACCGAAGGCTTCTTAGACATGAAATACGGTGTTTATATTGGCAGAAAAGGTGGTTTAAGTAAAGAAATGTGTTTAAATTCTTTTAATTTAGCGGAAATTTCAAAGTTTTTTGAGATGAAGAAATTAAATTCAAGTGATAAAACAATCTATTAAAAATGATTAGCAAACTTTGCAACCAAATTTTTGATCAATCTATAAATGATTATCATATCAATAATGAGATTGATTTTGAACCAAAAAACCCATACCAGACAGCTACAATAGAGTTCCTTTTATATAAAAAAAATTGGATTGACACCGCTCAATGGCATATGGAAGATGTAGTAAGAAACCCAAATATTGATTGTGCGGAAGGTTTAAAGTTGAAAAGAAAAATTGATGCATCAAACCAAGAAAGAACGGACTTGGTGGAATACATAGATAGCTATTTTTTAGAGCGTTTTGAAGGTATTCAACCGAAAGCAGATGCTAAAATAAATACAGAAAGCCCAGCTTGGGCAATTGATAGACTTTCGATTTTAGGGTTGAAAATATTCCATATGAATGAAGAAGCTGAAAGAATTGATGCAAGTGAACAGCACCGAGCAACATGTAGTGATAAGCTATCGGTTTTATTGCGACAAAGAACGGATCTTTCGAAATCTATTGATGAACTGATTAGCGACATCGAAAACGGAGATAAATACATGAGGGTTTATAAGCAACTGAAAATGTATAATGACCCAAGTTTAAACCCAATATTATATAGTTTAAACAAAGAAAATAATGGATAAAAAGCGTAAAATTCTTATTATCCGTTTTTCAGCAATGGGAGACGTTGCGATGACAGCTCCTGTTGTTAAACAAATAGTTCAACAAAATCCGGAAATTGAATTTGTATATCTGAGTAGAAGACTTTTTGAGCCTTTTTTTTCGGATATCGTTCGCCTAGCTTTTCAGCACTTTGACCCCAAAGCATACAAAGGCTTATCTGGCTTATATCGCCTTTATCGACATTTAAGAAAATTAAACATTACCGATGTTGCTGATTTACATTTTAATTTAAGATCTCGAATTATTAGTTTCTTCTTTCGTTTAGGTGGCATTAAAGTAGCACACTTAGATAAGGGCAGAAACGAAAAAAAGCAACTTATCAGCAAAAACAGTAAAATATTAAGACCCCTTAAGCCAATGTGGATGCGTTATATTGAGGTTTTTGAAAATTTAGGGCTCAAAGCGGTAATAAACGGAATAGAAAATACTGAATTAGAAGCTATTTTACCACAGGTTGAAGCTATAACCGGAGTAAAGGGCAATTCTAAGTGGGTCGGTATTTCTCCTTTTGCGCAACACCTGCAAAAGATTTATCCGAAAGAAAAAATGAGCGAAGTGGTTAAAGCTTTGAGCGAACAAAATATCAAAACTTTTATTTTTGGTGGCGGTGAAGAAGAAAGAAATATCGCTGATGAATGGCAAAAAAAATATTTTAACTGTTTTTCCGCAATTGAAAAAATTAAATTAAATGACGAACTAAATTTAATTGCCCAGCTCGACGCTATGATCAGTATGGATTCCGCAGGTATGCATTTTGCGTCATTAAAAAACATACCTGTTGTCTCCGTTTGGGGAGCAACACATCCTTTTGCAGGCTTTTTAGGATTTGGGCAAAATGGAGAAAATTGTGTACAGGCCGAAATATCTTGCAGGCCTTGTTCTATTTACGGAAACAAACCATGCTTTAGAAATGATATAGCTTGTATGCAACTAATTGAGCCGAAGCAAATAATCAACAAAACATTACATCTTCTTAAAACTCATGAGTAAAAAAAATGGCAATTTATCCAAACAGAATTAATTAAAAAATAAAACTTTACAAATGAATTTAGGGTTTGATGCAAAACGCTTATATCACAATACCACAGGCTTAGGTAATTATAGCAGGGACCTCATAAGAATTTTAACACAATACTATCCTCAAAACACCTATCAATTATTTAATCCTAAAAAAGGAAAACATCTTTTCAAATTAAACACAAATAATTTAACAGAAAGAAATCCTGAAGATTTAATATCTAGATTGATCCCTTCTTATTGGAGATCATCAGCGATAAAAAATGATCTTAAAAAATATAAAATCGATCTTTTCCATGGTTTATCCGGAGAAATTCCTTTTGGAATCGAAAAAACAAAGATTAAGTCTATTGTTACAGTACATGATTTAATATTTTTAAGATATCCTGAATTATTTAAATATGTAGACAGAAAAACTTATTTAAAAAAATTCTCTTACGCTACTGAAAAGGCAAATAAAATAATAGCCATTAGTGAACAAACAAAATTAGATATTATCGATTTTTTAGGGATTAATGAAGATAAAATTGAAGTTATTTATCAAGGTTGTCATCCTGCATTCAAGAAAGAGGAAAACAAGCAAGAACAAAATAATTTATTACGCAAATTAGGTTTACCTAAAGATTTTATTTTAAACGTAGGAACAATAGAAGCTCGTAAAAATGTGTTTAATGTAGTTAAATCTATTAAAGACTTAGATGTTCCATTAGTTATTATCGGGAAAGAGACAAGCTATAGTAAGGAGATACATCAATATGTTTTGCGAAATAATTTAGAAAATCGAATTATTTTTGTGAAAGGGATTTCTATGGACGATTTGGCATTGATATATAAATCCGCTAAAGCATTTGTGTATCCATCTCTTTTCGAAGGTTTTGGTATTCCAATTATAGAAGCTTTGTACTCAAAAACCCCAGTAATCACTAATATTAGCGGTGTTTTTCCTGAAGCTGGCGGTCCTAGCTCGTATTATGTTGATCCAAATAATATTGATAAGCTAACTCAGGCCATCGAAGATGTAATCTCCAACAGTGAATTAAGTTTAAATATGATTAAAGATGGTTTTAAATTTGTCCAAAAATTTAATGATGATGTTATTGCCAAACAAGTGAATGACCTTTATACCAAAGTTTTAAATCAGTAATACTTTAAATCAATATTAAATTCACTAGTAAGTCTGCATGTATAGATACATGGATCTTGCTTTAGGTTTTATCAGTTTCTATTTCTGGTAATTCTCCTTCAACCACCTGAAGTAACTTACAATCATACCAAACGAGAGCGCTCTCTTCCGGTTTGAAATATTTAATTTTTTTAAATTGAGATTATATTAGCGTCAGTGAATAGTAGCAATTCCAATTCCTTTTTGATCTCCCGAAAAACAACAGATCTGTCTTTGCCAATGTAAGCGGTTATTTCAGCGATGCTTTTTCCAACATCACAATGTGCCTGTATTTTGTACCTTTGTTCCAACGTTAATAAGCCATCTTTTTTTGAGTGTTGCACTTTTAAAGATAGAATGAATTTTTCGCAAAAGCTAGGGTGGCTAATTTTAAACGCTGTGTTGCATTTATTACTTGAATCTAAGGCGATATGCTTAACACAATTAAATTTTTAAACTAAAATACCTAGTCCGTAATTATTTGGGTAGTTATAAAATGTTTTACCCGTTGCCGTAGCAATATCTTGAACTGCATGTTTTACCTTTTTGTAGCTTTTAGTATCATGAAAAATGGCAACTTTACTATGCTGTGCAGCCCACAAGCCACATTCAAAAGTTTCTTCATATTCATGAATAATATCAACATGAATTAAATCAAAAACTTCATCATTGTTTTTTATGTAATCCTTATAATCCATTTTAATTAAATTAATATTTCCCCAAGGTTTTACTTTTTCCTGCATCTCTGTATAATTGTCTTCATGCAAACCAGCTTGATGATCTCCTGTAAAAATATCCACTCCAATTACCTGTTTAAAATAATTTGCAAACACAGTAGTAGAAAATCCGTACTCAACGCCAAATTCTAAACATTTATTGGTGGGTACATTAAATTGGGAAATTATATCAGGTATGATACCGTCAAGACCTCTCCATGATGAATCATAAAGCAAATATTTATCATTTGGTAAGTAGGTAAAATTTTTTGGGTTAAATCTGATTGCTGTTGGTCTTTTACGTAATAAGGTTGGTAACCACATAACTTATAATATTTAATGTTAATTTATATTTTTACTAATTTATAAACTTGAAAACAAATTATTTTATGATTTGCTTTCAAAACTTTGTGTAATAATCAATTTTTGGTAATTTTAATTTATCCTGATTTTGGGTCAGAAAATCATGGTATTCAATCTAGAGTTGATTTTCCACCACCTGATGATCCAACTAATGCAACTGTTTTCCCTTTTTGAATAGTCAAACTAATGTATTGTAAAATGGCTTTTTCACCGTAAGAGAATTTTCTTGAACATAAGCTATATCAATTAGATATAATTTTCCTTAAAAAATTGATTTTCTTTACATAGCTTTTCTTTGACGGATATTGTAAAACAGCCATATACTTTTCAAAAATAAAAAATAGCTTTATTTTCCCAATTAAACCTTTTTTATAATTGTAAAGTAAGGTATAAAAGAATTCATAATTTTTTTTATTTCCTGAGTGTACAATATGCTCCAACCACTCTATAAACAAGCCTTCCTTTATTAAAGGATGGGTACTTAGTTTATCTTTTGAATTATATTTAACCGTCAAATTCTTATCATGATGTCTATAATATTGTAACACCTGGTTCACATAAATTACTTTTCCGTAAGAAAGACTTAAAAAAGTTAACCACTTATCATGATTAAAATTTAAAGGAATGGGTTCTACATAATTAATTAGTTCTCTTCTAAAAAACATAGTATGTCCCCAAACAAAATTATAAAACAAAACAGATCTATTATCGTTGCCTTGGTACGGATTTATTTTATCGCTAAGAAACTGATTTATTAATTCTCCATTTTCATTTATAATTTGAGAGTTTGAATAAAAAAGAAGGGCATCTTTTTCACTTTCAGCTTTTTGAATTAGAACTTCTAATTTGTTTGGTAACCAAATATCATCTTGGTCTGACAAGGCTATGTAATCTCCTTTTGATTTTAAAATACCTTTGTAAAAAGATTTGCGAGGACCTAGGTTTTCTTCGTTTATAAACAAACTTATTCTTTTATTCAACAAACAAAATTTGTTAATTATTTCTACAGTTTTATCGGTAGAACAATCGTCAATAATTATGAGTTCAAAATCATCAAACGTTTGATTAAAAATAGAATCTATTTGTTCTGCAATAAAATTTTCACCATTATAACTGCATAAAACAACTGATATCATAATAATTGCGAATTTTATTTAGATAACATTTTATAAATATCAATATATTCATCAGCCGCGTTCGTCCAACTAAATTTCTTTGATTGTTCTAATATTTCTATTGTTTTATTATTTTTTTCAAAATCATGTAAACCGTTTTCTAAAGTTTCTGCCATTTCTTCTGCATCAAAAGAATTAAAATAATAGGCAGCATTTCCTCCAATTTCTGGTAACGATGTATGTTTAGATAAAAAAATTGGTTTACCAAAGCGCATAGCCTCAGCAGGTGGAAGTCCAAATCCTTCTGCTAAACTCGGAAATGCAAATGCCAAACAGTTTTTGTAGTACCAGCACTTATCATTATGATTAATTGGACCTATAATCTTTACCCTATTATCAACGCCATGTTTTTTTGCTTCATTTAAGATAATATTTTTATAATTGGGAGAACAAATGTCTCCTGCAATTAAGAGTTCTATGTCTAAATTTTTGATGGTTGAGGGTAACGTGTGGAAATTTTTCTTTTCTAATATAGTACCAATGGTAAATAAAAATTTTTTTGTGGGGACATAAATAGGCTCCGATAAAATTTCTGGAACATCTATTTCCGAACCATTGTAAATTACTTTAGTTATTTTATCTCCTAAATTGAGGTGTTCTTTAGTTTGGTTTAAAGTAAATTCAGATATAAAACTAACGTAATCTGCGTTGTCAATTTTATTTTGAATATTATTAAGTAATTTTTTGATTTTAATTGCACTATCTTTTTCAATCAAAAAATTCAAATCATGTATAGTTAATATTTTTTTGATGTTTTTGCCAGCAGGTTGATAGTTTTTAACTTGGCTAGTAGCATGCCATATAGTATTTCTGTAAGCAGGTAAAACTAATTTGTGTAATGGGTTAACAGTAATATAATTGGCTTTATTTCCGAAACAACCTTTTAAATCTTTTGGTAAAAAGATTGTATAATCAATTTCATTTGCAGATTTTTCTACAATTTTATTAACCAAGTTTCTACAAAAATGAGCCAGCCCACTAAAAGGATATTTCATTCGCTCACAATCAATCATTACTTTTTCCATTTAACTATTAATGTTTTTTAAAACCGGTTTAACTAATTGTTGTTTTTTCCAATGTTCTGATCTATTTCCATATAAAGATAGTTTACCCAACTTATATTTTACTTTCAAAAATTTATCGTAATCAAGACCAAAAAGCCTGTGAGGAATATTTTTATTATGTGTTAAACATTTATTTATTGCTGTGGTATAAATAAAAGGACCGGTCATTTTGTGAACATCATGAGGATATTTATTTAGAGCAATATTATTTCTAATCTCTTCAATTGTAGCTTTTAAAAATGGATGTCCCTTGCTATATATCAATGCCCATTGAGCAAACAATTCGGGATGATTTTTTTCTTTTGTAATAATGGCAACATCATCGGGTTTTATTAAATCTCTCAAAGGTTTATTCATACCACTGTCTATATCTAAATAAACTCCTCCATATTTATATAGTATTGAATATCTAAAAAAGTCAGCTTTAGCCGCACCAATATTTAATCTCTTATAATCTAGATAAGTTTCGGTATCAAATTCAGTCTTAAAAAAATAGTCTATTCTTTCGTCGTCATAGAATTCATACTTATACTCAGGGTTCATCTTTTTAAAACGCCAAATATGCCATTTAGTAATTAAAGGAAGTTTTTTTGTTTTAAATGTTTGATAAATTACTTTAGGAATTGCCATTGTTTGTAGATGAAATATTTAGTTTGGTATAATCAGATATAAAAAATAAAATGCGTTAATGGTAATTTGTCTTTCTAATGTGTTTTCTAAAATCATGTGGAAAATAAAAGGAATAATTAACCAATTAAATAGCGAATTATCCTTTTTTGTATTTTAATGATTATAGATCTCAAAAATAAAACAAAAAATAAGCTAAAGGGAATTCCAAAGCATAATAAAATTTAAACAATTTGGTGATTGTTTAAATAATCATTTCAGTAACCAAATCTTACTTCTTTATTTAATATTTCTATCAATCCATTTTCCTGATGATAAGTAAATTCAGACTATTTTTTTTATTAGTGACACCTTTTAGCGGTCTAACTGTTTGGCTCTGTCTTTTAATATGAACTAGGTAGTGCTAGAGTATTATATATCTAGTAAACTTTCTTTATTGCTTTCAACAAAGGTTTATAGATATCACAGCTTATACTTAAATTCAACACCTAAATAAAAAGATTACTGAGCTAATTGCAAATGACGACACCCTCAAACAGCTACTAGCCAGAAGCTGGTACCTTCTATTTAACCTTCACACAAAATGGACTGAATTAAAGAAATTAAGAGTCAAATTATTTTTTAAAACGCCTCTAACGTTAAAAAAGCTTATGTTTATTCTTAAAACTTCGAAATATATTTAAATATGCAAGAGTAGAAAACATGCTTTCAAATACTAAGAGCTATATTCTTCATCAACAGATCAACAAATGCTTCAGCAGAATCTTTCAATACAAAAGTCAAAACTTTTAGAGTAACATCTTAAAAGAGTCAGGGATTTTAAATTATTCTTGTTCAGACCTTCAAAAATATTTGACTAAATCTAAATCCTCCAACAAATCCGCTTGATCCGATATTTAGCGTATACGAATTTAAAAAAATATTATCAAACTTATTAGATTAGTAATCTTCAGTTTATATATTTTATTTGAATAATATATAATAAGATGCCGAAATTTTAGTTGCAATTCTGTGATATTATTTGGTGTAATTCATTATGTCGTCGATAATACAAAAATTATCGACGACTTATGGAATTATTATCTACAAAGGACTTCTATCTTACCAAATAGAAATTAATACCTTCATAATCCCAAGTTCTATTACCATTCCCTAATTCCGAAAAATTATTTGTATATAAATGATCCCCACCTGAATAATTATATTGGTAAATAGGATTTGTAAAAGTATTTGAAGTAGTATAAACATAACCTGCAATACCCTCTGAATCATATCCATTAGGTCTAGTAATAGACGTTGAAAAATAATGATCTTTAGTAAAGTAATTATAATACCTATATAATGGAACAGTATTAACTACTTGAGCTGTTTTTATCTTACCTATATTACCCTCTATTACCCACCCAGAAGATTGCAATGATTGCAGTTCGCTAGGATCTGCAGTATAATGATGACGCCTAGAAGACCTATGATATAGCCTATAGAAAATTGATGTATTCAGTGTAGGGTCATTATCAAGCTGTACAGAATTCGCATATATATAAGAATTGATGTAATTTTGCAGTGCAGCTTTTTTAGTAGGATCGGTTACTAATTCAGATATAGATATTAAACCTTCGTTAGCAATATCAATCATTATGGAACTACTTAAATTTACTGTCGACTCCCAATCTGAAATACTAATAGTGGTTGTTGGAATACTGCCGTTTATAAAGCTTATTTGGTTGTTAGGAATCGAAGAATTCCCTCCTTTGGTTCTATAACTTAAAGTTGAATTACTATTAGTTGTAATATAGGTTTCATTGTAATTTGTTTCTAAATTTGTAGTAATATTAAATATTTTAGTAACACTTGCCGTAATACCGACTTTAGCAGACTCCCTTCTTTCGGTTGATCCAGTTTCAGAACGATACATTACTTCTAGTTTTCCTCCAATAAGTATGTCTTTTAGAATATGGGTTCCATAATCAGCAACAATCTGTTGTGGAGAATAATTGTTTAATGCATAAACAAAATTTGGTTGTAAATAATTCTTTAATAATTCAGTATAGGCAGTCATATATAACCTATTTTTTTGAAGCATTAAGCTATAGATAGCATATATACAGGGTCAACGCATGAAAAAAGTAAAAAATCGTAGGGTTATTCACATAATGTTAGTTTCTGCTT
>NZ_JBHULV010000057.1:0-29768 GCF_042684645.1 Pedobacter alpinus | reverse complement strand
TAAGCAGAAACTAACATTATGTGAATAACCCTACGATTTTTTACTTTTTTCATGCGTTGACCCTGTGATAATGAAAGAGTAGTTGCAATATGAGGCTGAGGAAAAATTCTCTTTTAAAAGCATTAAAGAAATGGTGCAACAGTATAATTTTGATGCTGCTAAAGAAAGACTTATAAGTTAGAGACTAAGAATAAGAACCTGTTTCAAATTTCTGATATATTACCACATCCTTTTTTAATGTAAATGCTGCATCTATAAAATTCAATGCTGTAATGTTTATATAGTTTCAAGTACCTTTGTACTTTAGATTTTTACATCATCACTGATTTGTTTATCCTATAGTTATCTCTTAGTTATACTATAGTTATACTATAGTTATCCTATAGTTGCGTTTTATTTTTGAATATAAAGCTCCGAAATTTAATTTTTAATTTGGATAGCAATTTATAGAAACTGTTTAATTCGATGATTTCACCCTTTTTAGGTTCAGGTAAAAGGCTGGTAATTTCAACCTTTAAAATTTCTGCGACTTCAAAAAGTCTTTGAACGGTTATTTCTACCTGTTCACTTTCCATTTTAGAGTAAGTGCTTTGGGAGATACTGAGCATAAACGACATGTATTCTTGACTGTAACCTTTGATGACGCGTTGAATTCTGATTTTTTCACCAGTCATAAGTAGATAGTTTAATGTTAACAAAATATTAATTTTTTGTTAACTAAGCAAATAATTTTTTATTCATTTATCGAATAGAAGATTCAATGCATAATTTTTCTCTTTATATCCTCTTTAATGTTGAAGAGCTAAACTGTAAGGATATGGAAAAATTAGAAAACGAACAAATGGAGAAGATTTTTGTTGGAAAAGGCCAATGTGGAAAAGCTGTTGCTTTGGGAGCATTATTTGGTGGATTATTTGGTGGAATTGGATCGGTTGCAGGAGGGCTTATTGCAGCTACAGGGCCAGAATGTTTAGCATGGTGGGATATTTAATTTTTTTGCCAGGTTATAGATAGCTGGTGAATGCCAGCTATCTTATTATAAGTGCAATTAACAAACCACTTATGAAACTTGTTAAATGGCCAAAATAATCAATGTTGTCTTTTTTTGTTTGATGATTAAATAACATCAATAAGATGAGGCCGAAAATTATAGCTGTATTTGAAAATGGAATAGGAAAAAATTTTATAGGTTGGTTAGCAAATAAAATTAGCGAAACTCCTAGAATTGCGAATACGCCATTGCTTGCACCAAGCAGCGAAAATTCTAAATTACTCTTTCTTAATATGAGGTTAGCAATGCTAGCAGAGCCTACACCGAAGAAAAATATCATTATCATGCATATAGGCATTCCCATTTTAATGTTGAAGAAAACTTCTATTTCTATACCGAAAAAATAGAGGATAGCCATGTTACTTAGTACATTCGTATAATGAGTTCATTAGGCTTGTATAATGGTTGTGGAGTTTATTAGTCATTGGTTATTAGGTATGTTTTACATTTAATGAGTTCATTAGTGATTATGTAGGCTGGTCATATCGAACTTTTCTAACGGTCATAAATACAAAAGTCCATTTAAATGTTTTTAAATGGACTTTTGCTTTAAGGTTGTTTTATTCTCCGTCAAAAAATTCTATCAATTCGCCAAAATAGCTGGTGTTCCAGCCGTCAACAAATTCATCGTAAACTTCATCTGGGATATTGGTGTGTAAAAGTTCTGCAGAGCAGCCATTTTTTACTTCATGCAGTTTTATAGTCACAATAGAATCTTCGGTTTGACCGTCAAAATACCATTGTTGAACAATTTTTTTGCCTTCTATAAATTCTAAGTTTTTCCCAACAATGTCACCATCAAATAAAGAAAAATTAGAACCTGGTTCTGTACTCATTTCGCCTTCTGCACCACTCCAAAGCTTGATGCTTAAAGGAATGGTAAGGGCTAAATACACTTCTTCTGGTGGGGCGCTAATGCTGTAATATTTTTTATAATCTTTCATTTTCAAAAAGTCCGATGTCCGCAAACGTCAATCGGGGGATTGTTTATGGTAATAAAAAAGCATCCCGTTTTGTATCGGAATGCTTCAAAATTAAGCTTAATTTTAAATATTTAAGCTATAATGTCTGTTTAAGTTAACTCAACCTATCAGCAACTAGCTTTTTTTAGCAGTTACTAAAACCACAACTCCAGCTACTAAAATTAAACCGCCAGCATATGGAGGCCAGTTTACACTCTCTTTCTTATCTGCTGATATTTGTATTGGTCCAGCGTCAACCACTTTTTCTTGTTTGGTGTATGAAAAACCACCCCAAATTAGCATTGCAATCCCTACAACTACTAATATTATTCCTATCGTTCTATTCATGATTGTTTTTTTGTTTGATGAATTATTGGATAGACAAACACTATACCAGTTAATTAAAAACTATAACCTAAGGAGAATTTTGAACCAAAATTTAAATCTGTTCCAATTTCTGTGGAAAAGTATAACTTTTTGTATTTTAAAAAGTAACTTGTGATAATACAAAAGCCACCATATTCCGCATTGTTTTCTGGATTTTTTGTACTAATAATGCTGTTGTTTAAATCTATTGTACCTCCCATAAAAATTCTAATAGAAGATTGAATGTTATGGCTACCGAATGCTTTATTTCTGAAAATTTCACTAGAAAAACCTGTAGTATACATGTTTGATAGATTTGAAACCTAAACAGTTGTGCCTCTAGGAACTGCAAATGAATTAGGTGAAATATTACTTCTATAGTCTAAATATTTACCATTTTCTATCGAGAACGCGTTTTCCCAATTAATTATCCTGTAATTTGTTTTGCCATTTTTTGAAACCAAATGATAACCTATTGATGTTCTTAAACAAATATTATTAAAGTTATATTTAAAATGGGAGGTAGTACTTACTTCATTTGATGGGTTAGAATAGGTATCTGTAAATGTGTCATTGTAAACTGATTTGCCTGCATAAGCAAATACACCATAACCAAAATTGAAGTTTTTTAAGCTATGACCTCTAGTCATATCGATTGTAGCCATTTGATGTTCAAGATGCCCATCTGGAGATGCTGCAAATCCATATCCTAAAGAAATATTTATTTTGGAATTGCTTGAATCTTTATAAAAAGGACGATAAATATATCCTATATTATTTTGCCCGGTTACAGGCGGTGTAATATAACGTGTACAAGAAATCAATGTAATTAGATAGCAAAAAATGCTTATTTTCAATAGGATAGAATAAAGGTTTCTCATTACACTAAAGTACGAGGTAAACGTTAAAAATGCTACATTAAGTTTTTGTTAACCAAAAGCATTTTCCCCTGTAACATCTAAACCAGTAATTAATAAATGTATATCATGCGTACCCTCATAAGTTACCACCGATTCTAAATTCATCATATGACGCATAATTGGGTATTCGCCTGTAATTCCCATTCCGCCCAGCATTTGCCTAGCTTCTCTTGCTATATTTAAAGCAGTTTCTACCGAATTTCTTTTACCCATAGATATTTGAGCTGGAGTTGCTCTGTCCTCGTTTTTTAAAGTTGCTAAACGCCAAACTAAGAGTTGTGCTTTTGTAATTTCCGTAATCATTTCCGCTAGTTTTTTTTGCTGTAGCTGAAATTTAGCAATGGGTTTCCCAAATTGTTTTCTTTCTTTGGTATAGCGCAATGCCGTATCGTAACAATCCATAGCTGCACCTAAAGCACCCCAGGCTATTCCAAAACGGGCTTGATTTAAGCAACTTAACGGACCTTTTAAACCTTTAACATTTGGTAAAATATTTTCTTTAGGGATTTTTACATTATCAAATACCAATTCTCCAGTAGCCGAAGCTCTTAAAGACCATTTATTATGCGTTTCTGGAGTGCTAAAACCTTCCATTCCGCGTTCTACAATCACACCTCGTACAATTCCTTCTTCATCTTTTGCCCAAACAACGGCAATATCAGCAAATGGCGAATTAGAAATCCACATTTTAGCGCCATTTAATACATAGTGATCTCCACCATCTTTGATATTGGTAACCATTCCGCTAGGATCTGAACCATGGTCTGGCTCGGTTAAGCCAAAACAACCCATTAATTCGCCTGTTGCTAATTTTGGTAAGTATTTATTTCTTTGCGCTTCAGATCCGAAAGCATAAATTGGATACATTACTAAGGAACCCTGTACAGAAGCCATTGAGCGTATGCCAGAATCGCCACGCTCTATTTCTTGCATAATTATTCCGTAAGAAATATAATCTAAACCGGCGCCTCCATATTCAACAGGAATGGTTGGGCCAAAAGCCCCAATTTCTCCTAAACCTTTTATTAAATGAGTAGGGCATTCTGCTCTTTGCGCAAAATCTTCTATTATCGGACTTATTTCTTTTTTCACCCAATCTCTAACCGTACTTCTAATCAGCTTATGCTCATCGGTTAGTAATTCATCTAATAAATAGTAATCCGGATGATCGTAAAAATCTTTTTTAGTTGATTGGCTCATTTTTGTAATTTAGATAATTCCCTTTGTATCAAATTTAACAAAATGCCTTATGGTTAACAATTATTTTGAATTAATTGTATTTACTATCATCTTTGGGCATGAGCGAAACTTTAGCAACTGTAGGATTAGAAGGAGCAAAATTTAATGCTGCGGTAGGCTGGTTTGCCGAAGAAAGGGTATTTAAAAATGATTTTTTAGTAGATTTAAGTGTAAGCTATGAAGTAAAAGAGCGTTTATCTGATGACTTAAACGACGGTATAGATTATATGCAGCTTCATGCAATTTGCGCTAAAGCATTTGAACTAGAAGCATTTTTGATTGAAAGCATTGCACAAAATGTTTTAGAAGCAATTAAAATGCGATTTGTAAACATCAATGAAATTAATATCTGTATTAAAAAATTTCACCCACCAGTTAAAGCAGAAATAGCAGCTTCTTTTGTGAAGTTATGTTTTAAAAAGTAGTATAAATTATATTGCTTTTTGATTGCTTTATTCATCAAATTTTTGTTGAATCCAAAATATTTGTTCATTTACAAAATCACAGGACAAATAACTTCGGTCATAAATAAAAAGATTGTGTTAGAGGCAATTTCTGTTCACCGATGATCAGGTTTTCCAGAACCGCATCTAGGGCTATACCCTTAAGCGCATCGTACAAAACAGATGATCTTCCCTTTACTATCTCTTCCACTGACTGGTTCTTTGTTACGAATGGTGTATGGTTTTCTATAATAACGGACTAGAGATGCTTAAAAACAGTATTCTTTATTTTTTTTTCTGTTCTAAATAATTTCACTTGAGGTGAAATTAGGGGTGTTTTGAGAAGTAAAACATCCGTTTAAATGATGTACAAACCCTTCTATGTCAATCGCAAAGCTTCTTCGCAATACATTGAACACGAAAAGCAAACTGTCACTAAAGGGTTGCTATCTGTTTCTAATAAAATTCAGTTCTTCCACTTTGAAACGCTGCGCAAAATCACCAGTATTGTTCATTATCATAAATTATTTCTCCGTAAAAATAATCTAGACTAGGCTTGATTTATAGCTATCATCTTATCAAAAAAATAAAGCAGTAAACCTTATCATACAATTCGTATATATCCAAAAAAAACATAATTGCTGTATCATTAATTATTTTGCTTCCGTAATGTGGTTCAGATGCATCTAAAAATAAATAATTTAACTAACAAACAATTTGAAATGAAAAAGCAATTTATAATAATAGCCGGCATAGTACTGGCATTTTCTGCATGTAAAAAGGATAGTACCCCAAAAAGCACACAACTATTAAAAAAGTTGACACTGATTGATAACGGTGATACAACAATTACCAACCTTACCTATGACAATAGTAAAAAAATGACCCTTTTTAAAGCGAATGATGGTACGGAGTCAAAATTTACTTATACTGGCGAAAAGCTTACTGTACTGGAGATTAAACTTGATGCTAATAATAAAACAAAGTTAGAAATTACGTACGATGGGGCCAAAGCTAAGACTGCGGTGAATACAATTTATCAAAATAATGAGGTTAAGTTCACTTATAAAGTTGCATATACAACCGATGCTTCAAACCGAGTTACAGAAATTTTGATTAAAAATAACGAAAATACAAGTACAATTGGCAAACACGTCTTTAGCTACGTCAATAATAACGTTAGCAAAATTCAAAGTTACGTTGGAGAAACGCTTACTACTACTAGAGATTTCACCTATGGAACTAAGAAAAGTCCATTTTTGAATTCTAATTTAAAACATGTTGTAGATGTTTCTTTAGCTCAATTTTATTCGGCTAATGAAATAGTAAAGCAAAAATATAATATTGGTAATGTTGAACGTGAAATAATTAACAGTTATACTTTTGATTCACAAAACTTTCCTTTAACTGCTAATGTTTCAGAAAAAGTAATTCCAAGTGGTACTCCAGAAGTTACCAAGCTAGTTTTTGGATACTAAAATATAACAGTTTTTTTAATGCGCTTATAGCGTTAGTATAAAGGCAGTAATGGTAAATAATTCTATTACTGCCTTTTTACTTTTTTTTAAAACCTAATGTCGTTTGATATAAGGTACTCGATATAAATAATATACAAACTGTTATGTAGCTTAGTTTTGACTACTGAAAATTTATTTTAAAAATAAAATAATATACATGTAAGGGTAAGTTAATTTAAGCGTGTTATCAATATAAATAGGATGAAAAATGAGAGTTCCAATAATTTACATAAAAGATGTTTGCAAACCAGTTGTTATATAACAACTGGTTAAAATTGGACTACCATGCTTAAAACAAGCTAATGAGTTTATATAACAATTTAAAGAATTGAACATTTGAAAGCTGAACTTAATCTTATACATCAAATTAACACTGGCGGCGAGGTGGTGTTTGAAAAGGTATTTAAGCAATACTTTAAGGCATTACAAAACTATGCCTACACCATGTTAAATGATTTGGATGTTGCTGAAGAAATGGTGCAAAATGTGTTTTTAAAAATCTGGGAAAAACGGGAAATTCTGCCGAGGGACACGATTACGGCGAGTTATCTATACAAATCCGTTTATCACGAAAGTTTAAATCACCTCAGGCATCAAAAAGTAAAATCATTGTACCAACAAAGAACATTGTACAGTATGAAAAACGAAACAGGCAGTGCGAGTGACCGTATTAAGCTTAGGCAATTAGAAGAGCATTTACAAAAAGCTTTAAATGATTTGCCACAACAATGCCGAACAATTTTTCAGATGAGCCGTTTTGACGAATTACGTTACCGTGAAATAGCCGAAAAATTAGGCATATCAATAAAAACCGTTGAAGGGCAAATGGGTAAAGCACTTCGCTTAATGAGAATCAAATTAGTTGACTTTTTGCCTATAATGATAGGGTTCTTTAATTCAATATTAATGTTAAAATAAGATGGAGATGATAGACGAACTAATTATTAAATGTTTATTAGAAGAAAGCTCAGAAACTGAGAAACTCACATTAAAAAACTGGCTTGATAGAGATGCTGAGAATCAAAAATATTTTGAGGAAATGGAATTGATCTGGAAAACGAGTAAAAAACTAGGCTTGCAGCATTTAGAAGATGAAGACATAGCTTGGAAAAAATTTAACATGAGGGTTGCAGAAACTAAACCAAAACAGGCAAAGCTGCTTAAGTTAAGCTGGATTAATGTTGCCGCATGTTTGATTGTGATGCTTACGCTTAGTTGGTTTACCTACCAACAGTTAAAATCTCCAAGTCAGATGGTAGGGCAAACGCTAGCAAATACAAAAATTATTAGTTTACCCGATGGTTCTACTGTTACGCTAAATAAATATACCCGAATAAATTTCCCTGAAAAATTCACTGGAGAATATAGAGGTGTAAAACTAGTTGCCGGCGAAGCTTTTTTCTCTATCAAGCCAGATAAAGATTCACCATTCGTTATCCAAACAGAAAACACTTCAATTAGAGTGGTAGGTACTTCTTTTAACGTAAAATGTACCGATGAAAAGACTGAAGTAACTGTGGAGACCGGTGTTGTTGAAGTGACTAAAAAAGAGCGATCTATAGAACTGAAACCAGGCGAAAAAGTGGTTGTTGATGACCATTATAGCTCGCTGCAAAAACAAAATGTTACCGACAGCTTTTATAATTACTATATCACGAAGGAGTTTGTTGCAAATAGCACTCCCTTATGGCGATTGGTTGAAGTTTTAAATGATACTTATGATGTGAAGATAATTATTAAGAATGAGCGTGTTAAAAATTTAAAACTCACAACAACTTTTAAAGACGAGTCGTTAGAAAGCATAATAGACGTGATTACCGAAACCTTCCAGTTAAAAGCCACTAAAGAGAATAACTTAATAATTTTACAATAAATCAAATGAAAAATCAGATGATAATGTTAGCTGCAATAATTGTATCGTTGGTAAGCAACACTTACGCACAAAACAACCTTGCAAAAAAAATATCAATAACAGCGAGCGACCAGCCACTACAAACTGTACTAGACCAACTAAGTAAAAAGGGGAATTTTATATTTTCTTACAATTCAGATAGTTTGCCAAAAGACACTACAATTACCTTTAAAGCAGACAATATAATGGTTCAAGATGCTCTTGATTCACTATTTAACGGTAGTTTTGAGTACAAGGAAGCGTCTAATTATATTGTATTGAGAGCTTGTCCTAAAAGCCTTTCGTTAATTCCAGAAAAATCAGAATCAATTGGGCGTAAATACCTCATTTCGGGTTATATTATTGATAACTCAGACGGTCAAAAAGTGAAAGATGCCAGTGTTTATGAGAAACAACTACTTAAAAGTACTTTAACAAATCATTTAGGTTACTTTAAGCTCAAAATAAAATCAAACAACCAAGCCATTAGGTTAACTGTTGCTAAAGATCAGTATAAGGAAATTACAGTAACAATGTTGCCAGCAGTTATGGTTGGCACTCAAGACACCAGCAAATACCGTTTTAATCCGGAAAGCGGGATTGTGGCCACTTACTTTGGAAAGATATTTATCACTTCAAAGCAAAGAGTGCAAAGTGCAAACCTAAATGGTTTTTACGCGGAAAGTCCAGTGCAGTTTTCGTTTGTCCCTGGCCTAAGCACAAATGGTCTTTACAATTCACAAGTGGTAAATGCGGTTTCTTTAAATGCTTTGGCAGGATATTCTGCAGGAGTGGATGGGGTAGAGGTAGCTGGTTTGTTCAATGTGAATAAGCACAACGTTAAGAATTTTCAGGCAGCAGGATTAATTAACACCGTTGGAGGAACAGTTAATGGTGCACAGATGGCTGGAATTGGAAATATAGTTTTGGATAGTGTTAGCGCATTTCAAATAGCGGGAACATTTAACGCAGTGAAATCTAACTTATTTGGGGTACAAATTGCGGGGATTGTAAATGCAAATAAAGGAAATATGACCGGAACTCAAATAGCTGGAATTGTAAATTTGAATGGCAAAAAACTTAAGGGTGCGCAACTTGCGGGTATAGGCAATACCAATTTAAAAGAAGTAAGCGGTTGGCAAATGGCTGGGATTTATAATATGGTAACAGATAGTATGAAGGGTGTGCAGTTGGCGGGAATAGTAAATTATGCAAAAAAAATGAAGGGTTTTCAAATGGGATTAGTAAACATTGCTGATACTTTGGAAGGGGTTAGTTTTGGTTTGGTAAACCTGTCTAAAAACGGTTATCATAAATTGGCTGTTTATAGTAATGATTTTACTAATATAAACCTTGCTTTGGTAACCGGTAGCGCAAAATTATACACCTCCATTAGGGCTGGATACAATATTTCTGATACCGCTAAAGTTTACAGCGTCGGCCTGGGAGTTGGTCATGATTTTATAATAAACAAAAAAATTGCTGTTGGTAGCCAGTTAAGTGGTGATCAAATTTACTTGGGTTCATGGAGCAAAAACAATTGGATTGGTAAAGCTGGTTTAAACCTACAGGTAAAGCTGGTAAAAGGAATTGAAATTTTTGCTGGCCCATATTACAACATTTATTACAACAAACAGCAAAGCAAAATCAAAAACTACGCTCTTCCCTTACAGTCTAGAGGTTTGGCTTACCATAACTACAATAAAAACTTAAATGGCTGGGTAGGTTTTGAAGCTGGAATAAGACTTTTTTAGTTTGCCCACTAAAAAATAAGCATCAAACACTTCATTTAAATCTTTTAAAAATTTTACTGCAAATCGTAAAAAAAAATCAGCAATTGTTGGTTTCTGGGAAGTGTTTTGTAAAAAATTTTGTATCGCTCAACAATCCATAATAATCAAAAGCTAATGTTTAAAAAGACTGTATTTCTTCACTTAAGTTAACTAATACCGGCTTCAACAGTAGTTAAATTCGCATCACTAAATAATACAAACATATAAATGAAACATTACATCAAATCAAAACTCAATTTAATGCTTTTATTTTTTCTTTACTCTTCGGCATTAATTGCCCAAGAAATAGTAACTATAAGCGGCGTAATAACTGATAAATCATCATCGGAATCTCTAATAGGCGTTAGTATTTTTATTAAAGAAATAAATAGCGGCGCTATAACCAATGAATACGGTTTTTACTCTTTAACCGTACCAAAAGGAAATTATACAATTAATGTAGGATACGTAGGTTATCAGAGCCAACAAAGCACTATTCAGTTATCAGAAAGTATCAAAAAAGATTTCTCATTAAGTTCAAATCAGCAGTCTTTGGCAGAGGTTGTGGTAAATGCAGATAAAGGCATTGCAGAAATTAGAAGACCAGAAATGAGTATAAATAAACTTTCTGCAAGACAAATCAAAGAGATGCCTGTTGTTTTGGGAGAGGTTGACGTCATCAAATCTTTATTACAACTACCAGGCGTAACAAATTCCGGGGAAGGACAGTCGGGCTTTAATGTAAGAGGAGGCGGTGCAGACCAAAATTTGGTTCTTTTAGATGAGGCAACCATCTATAATACGTCTCATTTGTTCGGGTTTTTCTCGGTCTTTAACGCAGATGCTATTAATGACATTAAGCTTTACAAGGGTGGCATACCCGCCCGGTTTGGCGGACGACTTTCTTCTGTTTTAGATATATATCAAAAAGAGGGAAATAAAAATGATTTAAAGTTTACTGGTGGTATCGGCTTGGTTTCAAGTAGGTTAATGGCAGAAGGCCCTATAAATAAAGGAAAGGGATCTTTTTTAGTGGCTGGCAGAGGGTCTTATGGGCACTTATTTCTAAAACTTACAGATATTAAGAGTGCTGCTAATTTCTACGATTTAAATACAAAATTCAGCTATAAACTAAACAAAACAAACAATTTATACATATCTGGCTATTTTGGAAGAGATAATTTTAACATAAATGAAGATTTTAGCAATACTTATGGCAACTCTGTTTTAAATCTTAGGTGGAATAAATTGTTTAGCGACAAGCTGTTTTCTAATCTCTCTGCAATTTATAGTGATTATTACTATGGCTTAGAAGTGGGTTTTGCGGGCCTTAAGTGGACAAGTAGCGTACAAAACGTTAATATAAAGTACGATTTTAAGCACTATATAAATAATAATTTGAAACTCACTTATGGCATCAATGCGCAACACTATAACTTTAATCCAGGCACCATTCAACCTCAAGGAAATGATTCGCAGATTAACGAAGATCAGTTAGAAAGAAAGTATGCTTTAGAACCTGCCGTTTACTTAGATGTTGAACAAAACTTCACCAAAAAATTATCCGTTAGTTACGGTTTACGGTTTAGCTCATTTTACCGTTTAGGAGCACAAAATGTATTTACTTATGCAAACAATGAGGCAGTAAAGTTTAACCAAGAACTAGGTATTTACGAGAAAGCAGTGCCAACAGGGGTAAAACGTTTTGGCACCAATGAAACCATAGCTAGTTTTAACAATTTAGAACCCCGGCTTGCACTTTCATACACTATAACTGATAATCATTCTGTAAAAGCCAGCTATAACAGAATGATCCAGTATTTGCACCTTTTAACAAATACGCAATCCCCAACACCATTAGATATTTGGGCACCCAGTGATGATTTTATGAAACCACAACTGCTTGATCAGGTTGCAATTGGCTATTTTCAAAATTTTCACCAAGATGATTACTCTTTAGAAATTGAAAGTTTTTATAAAAAGATAGACAACAAGGTAGATTATATAGACGGAACAAATCTTATTGCTAATAAAGCTATTGAGCAGGCTGTTTTAAACGGAATTGGAAGATCTTACGGTGCTGAGCTAATGTTGCGGAAAAACACTGGCTTGCTAACTGGATGGGTATCCTACACCTTATCTCGTTCTGAACAACAAACCCCGGGAAGAACAGCGCTTGAAACAGGAATAAATAACGGAGAGTGGTATAGAGCAGCCTCTGATAAGCTACACAATTTAGCCATTACTGCAACTTATAAATTTAGTGACAAATGGCGCTTCGGGTCTATATTTACACTTCAAACAGGACAACCTGTATCGTTTCCAAGAAGTAGATACCAGTACCAAGGAATTGATATCCCCAATTATGGTTTAAGAAATCAAAACACACTTCCCTTATTTCATCATTTAGATGTTTCCGGCACTTATACACCAAAACCTAAACGAATTAAAAAATGGCAAGGTGAATGGGTTTTTAGTATTTACAATATTTATAACAGACAAAATGCGGCTACAATAGCCTTCTCTCAAAATACAGAAACAGGTAATAATGAAGCTAAAAGATTATCAATTTTTGGTGCTGTTCCTAGTTTTACTTATAATTTCAAATTTTAAAATCATGAAAAATTTATTTTTAATCATTGTTATATTTTTAGGTTTCTTATTTAGCAGTTGCGAAAAAGTGATTGATGTTGACCTTGCCGGAGAACCACCACGTTTAGTTATTGATGCCGCATTAACTTGGGTAAAAGGCACCGATGGTAAAAACCAATCTATTACTTTAAGTACCACAGGTGATTATTTTGATACCGAAATACCAAAAGTTTCTGGTGCTATTGTTTATGTAAACAATACGGCAAATGCAAAATTTGATTTTATTGAAGAAAGCACTCAAAAAGGAAAATACACATGTACAAACTTTAACCCCGTAATTGGCGAAACTTATACTTTAACTGTTATTAGCAATGGCGAAACATATAAAGGGCAAGAGAAATTAACATCCGTTAACGAAATCTTAGATGTTGAACAACGTGACGATTTTGGGGTTAATAAAGACGAATATGCAATACGTGTGAATTTCCCAGATGTTCCGAACCAAAATAATTTTTATGTGATGAGTTATAAATCACCAGCAAGTGTATATCCCATCTTTGAAGTTTTTGATGACCAGTTTTTTGAGGGGAATGAAACCTTTGGACTTTTTAGCGATGATAAACTAAAAAAAGGGGATGCTATAGAAATCAAGTTAGCGCAAACTTCAGAAAGGTATTTTAACTACATGAAAATACTCACAAGTACAGCAGCGGGCGGCGGGGGAGGTCCGTTTCGACCATCACCTGCATCAACAATTAGAGGAAACATGGTAAACCAAACCAACCCTAAGAATTTTTGCTTGGGCTATTTTGCTGTAAATGAAGCTGATAAATTATTATATATATTAAAATAGATAATGATCTAGCAACAAATTTGTAACTATTTCTTTAATTATAAATCTTAACTAAGATTGTAAACTTGTTTTTTTTTGCAAAGGATTCAAATAATGTTCTTTATCTACAATTAAATTAAAAATTAAATGACAACAGTAAAGGAGCAAATAAATGCATTAGAGCATCAATTGATTGATGCAATCAAAGCAAGTGATATAAAGTTTTTAGAAAAACATTTGCATAACGATTTGCTTTTTATAGCCCCTAATGGGCAAACCATTACTAAAGAAATTGATTTAATGTCGCACCGCTCCAAACAAATGAAGGTGGAAAGCATAGCAGCTTTTTTTGAAGATATAAAGGTTGTTGGCGATACGGTTATCGTTTTAGTAGCCTACCAAACCAGCGGGGTTATGCTGGGCAATCCTATAAATGGAAGATTTAAGTATATAAGGTTTTGGAAAAAATGCCGGGAGGATTTTAAAATAATTGGAGGCAGTTGTTATCAAGTAAGCCATAAATAATTTGTGTACTAAATTTTTAATGAAACTTACCAAACAAGATAAAATACAAATATTGGAAAATGCTTTGGCATACTTGGTTGCTTTTGGGATGATTATTTATGGAGCCGGAAAAGTAATACAGTTTGATGGAGCATTAAGTAATCATAAAGTTGTAGCTCAACTTTCTGGGATGGAATTAATGTGGGCTTTTTATAGTTATTCAAAAGCCTATGTAATTGTTTTAGGTGTATTAGAAATAGGTGCCGCTTTACTGATTTTATTTATAAAAACTAGGTTAATAGGAGGTCTAATTGCAAGTACTATTTTAATCAATATTATTTTGCAAGATATTTTTTACCATGTAAATACAGGAGCTTTAAGGGCTGCTATCCTATATCAATCATCTATTTTTTTGATATTTTACATTCATAAAAACACGGTTAAGAAATGTTTAAATGTATTAACTATAGATATTAAAATATATTCAAACAAAGAAATATGGATGATTAAAGTTTTGCTCTCCGTTTTAGTTTTTGTGATTTTTAGAATACTAGAATTTTATTTAACAACTAAATTTTAACAAATCAACTTCTCCATCAATAAATCAAAAATGAAAGCCATTATCCATAAAAAATACGGGCCACCTACTGTTGCTTACCTTGCAGATGTTGCAAAACCAAAGCCAAGTGATGATGAATTACTGGTAAAAGTTTACGCATCTACCGTTAACAGAACAGATGCCGGAATAAGAAGTGCCGAATATGTTGTTTCGCGATTGTTTAGCGGATTATTAAAACCTAAGAATCAAATTTTGGGTTGTGAGTTTTCTGGTGTCGTACAATCTATCGGTAAAAATGTTTCAGACTTTAAAGTAGGGGATCAAGTTTTTGGTTATAACGATAAAACCTTTGGAGGCCATGCCGAATACCTTACCATTGCGCATAATGCTGCCATAGCCATAGCTCCAAAAAACATCAGTTTACACGATGCAGCTGCCATAACGGAAGGTGCCCATTACGCTTTAAATATTATCAGGGCAGCAAAAGTAAAATACGGACAAGAGGTGTTGGTTTATGGAGCTACTGGAGCTATCGGTTCATCGGCGGTGCAGCTATTAAATTATTTTGGCGCTAATGTTACAGCTGTTTGCAATACAAAAAACGTTGAACTTGTCAAAAAATTGAGTGCTAAAAAAGTAATAAACTATCAGCAGTCTGACTTTACAAAATTTAACTACAAATATGATTTTGTTTTTGATGCAGTTGGAAAAAGTTCATTTGGAGCTTGCCAACCTCTTCTTAATAAAAATGGGATTTACATATCTACCGAATTAGGAAAAAACGGACAGAATGTATTTTTGGCTTTAAAACATTGGGTGTTGAAAAGCAAAAAAAAAGTATTATTTCCAATTCCTCCAGATTTATCGCAAGAAGATATTGGCTTTTTAAAAGATTTGGTAGTAAATGGGATGTTTAAACCGGTGATAGATAGCTACCGAAAGCTTGATGATATAGTAGAGGCTTATACTTATGTTGAGAGCGGGCAAAAAGTTGGTAACGTGGTTTTGAAAATAATAAATTAGTGTATATATTTACACAAGCTGTTTAAATTTTATGGGTAATTTACAGTTAATTAAGAATTTACATAGAACCGTTTGTTCAATGAATTTAAAAGATGTAGAACTTCTCAAACATCAATACCTAAACGAAATGTTTAGTTTGATGAACTTTACAGAAGAAGAGTGGGAAGTGATCATTTCATTACAGGCTTTCCGTCAGTATAAAAAGGGAACCATATTATTGAAAGAAGGACAATTTTCAAAAACAAGTTTTTACGTAATAAAAGGCTGTTTACGGAGCTACTATTTGCTAGATGGCGAAGAAAAAATAAATGAATTTTATACAGAAAGAGACTATTTTACCCCCAGTTGTTTGGTCACTAATAAACCTGCAGAGCATTATTTAGATTGTTTAGAAGACTGTTTGGTAAATGTTAGCACTGCCGAATCTGAAACAATTATAATGGAAAAGTTTCCGCGTTTCGAAAAATTATGTAGAGCTTATTCTGAAGAATTAGTGGTAAAGCAAAAGTCTGAATTTGACAGATTTAAAATTGCTTCGCAAGAACAGCGTTATATTAATTTCGCTACCAAACGCCCAGATTTGATGCAACGTGTTCCGCAATATCAAATTGCCAGTTACTTGGGTTTAACGCCACAATCTTTAAGTCGCATTCGTAAAAGGTTAGTTAAAACTGATTTTAATTTCCATAGAGTTGCTGTTTAGTGATTACCCGAAAAAAAAATTAAACAAATAGGGCTCCTCACAACTTTATCTTAAAATTAGTCTAACGTATTTGGGTTTGGTTTTCGAGATGGTTTAGGGATGCAAAATTATTAACCTGCACTCAACTTAAATACAGAAAAAAGATCTAGGGTTTAATTTCACAATATTGACTAGGCTTCAATAGCGTCATTTTCATTGCCTTAAACTATCCTTCAACGTGTTCTTCCTTCATCATGTAATTAAGGCTCCGGAACCATTCATCATTTGGCTTTCTTATTCATCGCTAACGGTTTACTAGGAAATGTATCCTTAAAAAGTTTAAGTTGATTTCCATAATTAACTACGCTCGCTTTTTGTCAAACATTTCGCTCAAATATTTTTCATATTTCCAGATGAGGCCATCTCCACGCATAATGGATTATTAAACAAAGAAGAACGACTTCTAAAATAGCGTCAGACACCATGTGGATCCACGCCTCACCTGCCAAAAAACAATATAAGGGGAATATTTACAGTGGCTACAATTATATCTGCCCGGTGATTTACTTTAGCCGGAAGCGTAACAGAAAGGAAATCATCAACACCGAAATTGTAAATACCGCAAGTGCCGACAAAAGAAACCATTGAGTACTATCAAATACAAACACCCTACCTTTCAGAATATTGTTTATTACATCCGGCATATATAGGTCGAAATTATCAAGATAGATAATTAGAAACATTAAACTCGTCCACAATGTTACAAGCTTTAGTTTTACATTGACCTTGATGTCTTCCAATGCATTTTGCGATGTTTTATAAATGAGGTAGGAGCGAACTATCTTTATTGACCGATGAGGATCTCAGCTTTTTTTAGCTGTTTTATGAAGGGTGTTTGCAAATTGTTGTCAGTTTTTTCAATCTAAAAATAGTATTTAGATACAAGAGACAAGGCAGAAATAATAAACTAATTTTTACACTCTCTTTAACCTAATTATACATATAGCCAAACATTTTAAAGACATAAACGGAAAACGGATTTCTATCAAAAAAAACAGATCGAATTTAAAAGGAGAGAAATCTAAATTAGGATAGCTTAAAACATTATTTTAAACTCAAAAAAACACTATAAATTATTGATTGCTCTAATAAAATTACGAAATTGCAGTCGTTAATTAATCTATAAGACACAAAAAATGAATTTATTTGATTTAAGTGGGAAGATTGCTTTAGTTACAGGTTGTAATAAAGGAATTGGAAAAGGTATGGCTTTAGCTTTAGCAGCAGCTGGAGCTGATATTATTGGAGTTTCGGCCAATATGCCGTTAAGTGGCGGAGAAACCGAATTAGAAATACAAAAATTAGGTAAAACTTTTAAAGCCTACCAATGTGATTTTAGCGATAGAGCATCTTTAGAAACTTTTATTGAGCAAGTTAAAGCCGATTATCCTGTAATAGATATTTTAGTAAATAATGCAGGTACAATTAAAAGAGCACCAATTGCAGAACACCCAAATGATTTTTGGGACAATGTTTTAGCTATTAATTTAGATGCACCATTTATTTTAACCAGAGAAATTGGTAAAAGAATGGTAGAACAAGGTTCTGGAAAAATTATTTTCACTGCCTCTTTATTAACTTTTCAGGGCGGTATTACTGTGCCAGGATACGCAGCAAGTAAAGGCGCAATTGGTAGCTTAGTAAAAGCTTTTGCTAACGAATGGGCTGCAAAAGGAGTAAATGTAAATGCAGTTGCACCAGGTTACATTGCTACTGATAATACAGAAGCATTAAGAAATGACGAAGAAAGAAGCAAATCTATTTTATCAAGAATACCTGCTAACAGATGGGGAACACCAGAAGATTTTGGTGGTGTAACCGTATTTTTAGCTTCAAAAGCAGCTGATTATGTTCACGGAACGGTAATTACCGTTGATGGTGGATGGATGGGACGTTAAGGCTAAAAACAAAAGGAAATAAGGCAGAAAGCGAAAAGCTAACTTGCTAAAAATGATAAATAGTACAATAAGAAGAAATACAAAAAAATGATACAGAGATACCACAATAGCCAAAAAGAAGTAAAAGGAATGAATACCTCAGAATTGCGTGAGCAATTTTTGATAGAGGACTTAATGAGTGAAGGTGAAGTTAAATTTACTTATAGCCATTATGACAGAATTATTATTGGAGGTGCAGTACCAGCAAATGGTAGTTTAGCTTTAGAAAACTATCCAATGATTAAAGCTGATTTCTTTTTAGAAAGAAGAGAAATGGGTGTAATAAATGTTGGTGGCGCAGGTAAAATTACTGTTGACGGTAAAGTTTATGATTTAGCGAAAAAAGATTGTTTATACATTAGTAGAGGCTGTAAAGATATTAGCTTTGCTTCAATTGATGCAGCAGATACAGCAAAGTTTTATATCCTTTCTGCGCCAGCACATAAAGAATATCCAACAACTTTAATGAAAGAAGCAGAAGCTACACCAGTAGTTTTAGGTTCGGCAGATACTTCTAACCATAGAACTATACATAAATATATATATGCTGATGGTATTCAAAGTTGCCAATTGGTAATGGGCCTAACAACTTTAACAACTGGTAGCGTTTGGAATACCATGCCATCTCATGTACATGATAGAAGAATGGAAGCTTATTTCTATTTTGATTTAGCATCAGACCAAACTATTGTACATTTAATGGGCGAACCACAAGAAACTCGTCACTTATTGGTGCATAACAATCAAGCAATTATCAGCCCGCCATGGTCTATTCACTCTGGTTGTGGTACTGCAAGCTATTCTTTTATTTGGGGAATGGGTGGCGAAAACCAAGATTATGGAGATATGGATCCAGTATTAATTACGGAGTTAAAATAATTTTTCGTATCTATTTCATTGTTTAAATCAATGATGAAATAAAATAGCTTAAGATTTTTAGCTGATAAAAAAATAGCCGTCTCATTTTATATATGAGACGGCTATTTTTATTTTAAGAAATTGCTAGCATTAAGAAGCAATATAATTTCCCGTATCTGCTATAAAAGCACCGTCTTCTAATATCAAATTTTTAGCTTTAAAAATATCTTCTAACTTTATACTCCCAACAACATAATGGTAATCTTTAGATGAAAAACGCTCTTCTATATCAATAAAATGAAGCTTATTGATTAAATCTTCATCATTGTATCTTAAGTAAACTTCAATTACTTCGTTATTATTAAAGTTTATTTTTTCTTCAATCAAGGCCTTTTTGTACTCGTACCTATAATCATACCTTAAAGCAGATATATCAGAAAATACTGCCGCACCAGTTGGGTGTCCGCCAGCACCTTTACCAAAGAAAAATTGTTGATCGGCAAAGGCAGCTTGCACACTTACACCATTGTACTCATTCTCCACGTTAAACAAAAAATCTTCTTTTTTAACCAGTTTAGGCAAAACGTAAATACTTACTTCTTTATCGTTTTGTTTTTTAGCAACAGGTACCAATTTTAATTTCTGTCCTTTTTCTCTTGCGTATTTTAAATCGCTGTTTTGTAGGTTTTGAATACCGATATTTAAAATATCATCTGGATTAGCAAAAATACCATAAGCATGAGATGCAGCAATAACTACCTTATATTTAGCGTCGTAACCACCAACATCTAAAGTTGGGTCTGTTTCTGCAAAACCTAAATCCTGCGCTTTCTTTAAAGCATCGTTATAACTTTGGTTTTCGTTAAATACTTTAGATAAAATGTAATTTGACGAACCATTAAATATTCCGCTAACGGCATATAAAAGTTCATTGTCATAATATTCTTCTAAATTTCTAATGATTGGAATACTGCCACAAACAGCACCTTCGTATAATAAAGAAGTACCGTTTTCTTTTTGTATTTGCACCAACTCTTCTAAATGCAAGGCAATCATTTTTTTATTTGCCGATACTACATTTTTACCATTTTTAAGCGCATAAGTCACTATTTCATAAGCGGCATTAGCATCGTTAATTAATTCAATAATGGTATTGATTTCTGGGTCGTTTAATATTTCCCATTTATCAGTAGTGAAAAGATGTGAAGGTAACGTTCTTTCTTTTGTTGCGTCTTTTATGGCTATTTTTTTGAACTCTAAATTCAAGTTTCTGCTAACGGTAATATCATACAAACCTTGCCCAACTATTCCAAACCCAAATAAACCTATATTTAATTTCTTGCTCATTTATGCTATTTTTAAAATTTTACTGTCTAATTTAATGCTGTCTTTTTTAATAAATGCTGCTAAATGTTGTGTTAAAACGCCGGTTTCTATTAAAAATCCATCATGCCCGTAAAAAGAATCAATTTCTACTAATTGTGCACTGTTAATGTTTCTTGCTAAAAATTGTTGTTCTTCTATCGGAAATAATAAATCGTTTTTTATACCTATTACTAAAGTATTGGCTTTTACCAAGTTTAAAGCTTCTTTTACAGAATTTCTTCCCCTAGCTACATTATGGCTATCCATTGCTTTGGTTAAGTAATAATAGCTGTAAGCGTTAAAACGTTTTAATAATTTATCGCCTTGGTAACGTTGATAAGCTGCTGCATTAAAATCCGATCTCTTTTTAGCATCCTTTTCTTGTTGTGTAATATCATAACTTTGATAAGAGCGATAAGAAAGTAAAGCAATGCTTCTAGCAGCCCTTAAGCCTTTTGCGCCACCATTTTTAGCATTGCCGTAAAAAGTACGATCTGTAGTTATGGCTAATCTTTGAGATTCATTAAATGCGATTCCCCAAGGCGAATGCTTAGCGTTTGAGGCTATGAGTACCAAATTTTTAATTCTTTCTGGAGCAATAATAGACCATTCTAAAGCTTGTTGTCCACCTAATGAACCACCAATTAACATTTCAATATCCTCTATTTCTAAAGCATCAGCCAAAAGCTCATTTGCGGCAACCAAATCTCTAATTGTAAATTCAGGGAAAGCCAAATAATAAGGTAAACCTGTAACACTATTTATTGATAACGGACTAGTAGTGCCGTAGTGAGAGCCAATTACATTTGCGCAAACAATAAAATAATCTTTCGGATTAAATAAATCGTTTTTACCAAATAAACCTGCCCACCAATCAAACACATCTGAGTTTGCCGTTAAAGCGTGGCAAACCCAAATTACATTTGATTTATCTTTATTTAATTTACCATAGGTATGGTAAGCAATGTCTAAACTTCTCAGCTTTTTCCCGCTTTCTAACTTAAAGGCACTTTTATATTGAAATGTTTTGATAGTCATTATTGAAAAAGGTTTTATTTTACAGCTGCAAATGCTTGCTCAAAGTCAGCTTTAATATCGTCTATATGTTCTATACCTACAGAAACACGTAAAAGGGTAGGGCTTACGCCAGATTTTACCTGATCTTCTGCACTTAACTGTTGGTGTGTTGTTGCAGATGGTTGTATAATTAAAGTTTTAGCATCACCAACGTTAGCTAAATGGCTGGTCAGTTTTAAGTTATCCACAAAAGACTTAGTTTGTTCTTTATCTCCCGCTAATTCAAAAGATAAAACACCACCAAAACCTCTTTTTAAGTATTTCTTAGCCAATTCATGGTAAGGAGAAGATATTAAACCAGGATAATTAACTGATTTAACTTGTGGATGGCTTTCTAACCATTTAGCCAATTCTAAAGCATTTTCTACATGGCGCTGTACCCTTAAAGAAAGTGTTTCCAAACCTTGTATTAATTGAAACGAGTTGAAAGGAGAAATAGCGGCACCAAAATCTCTTAAGCCTTCAACCCTAGCTCTAATTATAAATTGAATATTCCCAAACGGACCATCAACACCAAAAACATCAGAGAATATTAAGCCATGGTAACCTTCAGATGGTTCAGAAAATTGAGGAAATTTACCATTACCCCAATTGTAATTTCCACCATCCACAATTACTCCACCAATGCTGGTTCCATGTCCACCAATCCATTTAGTAGCAGATTCTACCACAATGTTTGCTCCATGCTCTAAAGGGCGAAATAAATAACCACCTGCACCAAAAGTATTATCAACAATTAGAGGTAAATCATGCTTCTTAGCAACCGCAGCAATTTTTTCAAAATCAGGTATGTTAAATGCTGGGTTACCAATTGTTTCTAAATAAATGGCTTTTGTTTTATCATTAATTAAAGCATCAAAACTTTCTGGCTCTTCGTTTTCTACAAACTTAGCCTCAATACCTAAACGTTTAAATTGAACTTTAAATTGGTTGTAAGTACCACCGTATAAATATCTGCTGGTTACAAAGTTATCGCCTGCTTCTAAAATGTTTGATAAGGCTAAAAACTGAGCAGCTTGCCCAGATGCTACTGCTAAAGCAGCAACTCCACCTTCTAAAGCAGCAATCCTTTTTTCAAAAACGTCTGTAGTTGGGTTCATTATACGGGTGTAGATGTTTCCAAATTCTTTTAATGCAAATAAATTTGCACCATGCTCTGAATTATTAAAAGCGTAAGAAGTTGTTTGATAAATAGGCACAGCCCTTGAGCCAGTTGTTGGATCTATAACTTGGCCAGCGTGTATTTGTAATGTTTCAAATTTTAAGTTTTCTGTTGACATTTTTAAATAGTTTATGTAAAAAAAAATTGGGTTGATTTTAATTAAAGGAGGCAATTGCAGAATAAATCTATAATAGCGAAAACTAATGCGTGGTTAGCACATGCAAAAACACATACAAGTAGAAAATACTAATTGTGGTTTTTGCTTTTTTAATCCTTCTAAAAAGGATAAACCTGAGAATTTGTTGTTGTTTGCTGTCATGTCTTAAAAATTTATATCCCCCTTTCGGGCTAGGAATTGGCACCTTCTCTTTTATGCTAAGGGTTGCCAGTGGGTTTTAGAGCCTAATCTCTCGCCACTTCTTTATAAACCAAGACCTGTATTAGAGGAATTGATTTTGGTATCTCAACCAAATGATGTTGCGAATATAAGTGGATTTAATTGTATATTCCAAATAAAATTTGGAAAAATTTGAAAATATTTAAATTTTGCTTTCTTAGAGCCTGTTTAAATTTGTTATTGTGATAATGTTTATAGCTTATTTTTGGGCGAAACGAGGCAAATTTTGTAGAGATAGCCGGAAGCTATCTCGGAAAATTTAACGAAGTTGTAGTCAAAAAGAAGCATAAACAAATTATTAGATAAATTTTAAACAGGCTCTTATAATCCTAGTATTTATTATCAAATTATAGGTTTTAATCCTGTTTTAATAAACTTCTCCTCAAAAAAATAAAATTAATATTTCTTAAAATGCTGCACTTTGAAGGTTTAAATTTAATTTAGCTGTGATGCAATCTTTTGAAATTGACAAAACAGATATCCTTAAAGTAAAACAAGCTTTAGAAGGAGATGATCAAGAGTTATTACTCTTATTGAATGATTATCATGCCTCAGAATTGGCTATACTTTTCGAGTCGATTAGCTTAGAATCACAGAAAAAGATTATCAATCTATTACCTGTAGAAATGGCTTCGGATATTATATCCGAAATGAGCTATGAAGCCCACCCAGAAGAGCTTTTATTTGATTTAGAACCTGAAAAAAGACAAGAAATTGTAGAGGAACTTGATTATGATGACGCTACCGATATTATCTCGCAAATGGATGCTGATGACCAGCAAGAGATTTTGGAGGAAATGGATAAAGAGGATGCTATAAACATCAGAAATTTATTGACCTACGCCGAAGATACTGCTGGCGGGTTAATGAATACTGAAGTAATTAAGGTAGGTGCCGAAATGTCTAAAAAGCAAGCTATTGATGAAATTATACTCCAAAGCGAAGATATTGAAGAATTTTATACCATCTATGTAGTTGATAAAGCAGATGTTTTGCAAGGTATTGTTTCTTTGAAAGATGTGATTAAAGCAAAAGCAAATGCAACAGTTGCAGATATTGTTAATACAAATTTTGTTTATGTAAAAGCAAGTACAGACCAAGAAGAGGTTGCCGATTTAATTTCGCAATACAATTTAACCAGTATTCCGGTGGTGGATGTGAATATGAAATTATTGGGTAGAGTAACTTTTGATGACGTGATAGACGTTATGGAAGAAGAAAATACAGAAGATATTTTGAAGTTTTCTGGGGTTTCTGAAGATGAGGAATTAAGCGGTAATTGGGTGGAAGCAGTAAAATCAAGATTACCTTGGTTAATATTAAACTTAGGAACTGCTTTTTTAGCTTCATCTGTAATCCGTTATTTTGAACCAACGGTTACCAAAGTTGTAGTGCTTGCAGGTTACATGACTATTATTGCTGGTATGGGCGGAAACGCTGCTACACAGGCATTAGCAGTTACCATTAGAAGAATTACTTTAAATGATTTATCGGATAACCAAGCTTACCGTACTGTAGTTAAAGAACTAACGGTGGGTTTAATAAATGGAGCTGTTAATGGATTGATTGTATTTTTATTTGCTTTTCTATATGATGATAATTTACTTTTAGGTTTGGTTATTTTTATAGCCATGACAGGTAATTTATTGATTGCTGGCATTACTGGAGCTGCCATTCCGTTAATTTTAAAGCGAGTAGGAATTGACCCCGCTGTGGCATCTTCAATTATCATTACTACCTTTACAGATGTATTTGGATTTTTACTTTTATTAGGCTTAGCCACTAAATTATTGCTATAATTGCATAAAATTGTTAATGGACTATTGACCATTTTCCATGGACTTCTAATAAATACAGCAAATGATTACAAAACACAACTGGACAAAAGAAGAAATTCTTGACATATACAACAAACCATTTTTAGATTTAGTTTACGAAGCAGCAAGTGTACATCGTGAAAACAAAGATTATTCGGAAGTGCAAATTAGTTCCCTAATTTCAATAAAAACAGGTGGTTGCCCAGAGGATTGTTCTTATTGCCCACAAGCCGCCCGTTACCATACAGATGTTGAAGTACAATCAATGATGAAGGTTGACGAAGTGGTAGATTTAGCACAAAAAGCTAAAGATGGTGGTGCATCTCGTTTATGTATGGGCGCAGCATGGCGTGAAGTGCGTGATAACCGAGATTTTGATAAGGTTATTGATATGGTTAAAGCAGTAAATAGTATGGATATGGAGGTTTGTTGTACTTTAGGAATGCTAAACGCACACCAAGCACAACGCCTTTCTGATGCCGGTTTATATGCTTACAATCATAACTTAGATACTTCCGAAGAAGATTATTCTCGTATTATTTCTACCCGCACATTTGACGATAGGTTAAAAACTATTGAGAACGTACGTAAAGCAAATTTAACCGTTTGTAGCGGTGGAATTATTGGCTTAGGCGAAACCGTTAATGATAGAGTAGCGATGTTACAAGTTTTAGCAAATATGCCTCAACATCCAGAATCCGTTCCTGTAAATGCATTGGTTCCGGTAAAAGGAACACCATTAGCAAATCAGCCTCGTGTTGCCATTTGGGATATGGTGCGTATGATTGCTACAGCAAGAATTACAATGCCAAAAACAGCTGTTCGTTTATCAGCAGGAAGAAATGAAATGAGTGTTTTAGAACAAGCTTTTTGTTTTATGGCTGGTGCAAATTCTATTTTCGCTGGCGATAAATTATTAACTACCCCAAATCCAGATTTTAAAGACGATATGGCAATGTTTGAGTTGCTAGGTTTAAGCACACGTAAAGCATTCAAAAACGGCCGTCCGCAAAATACAGAAGCAGAAATAGTTTAAGTATTAAAAAAAATATTAGAAAGTCCTAGGGTGAAATACTTAGGACTTTTTGTTTTTCATAAAAATTTGGGCCGTTTTACGGGCTTTACGGTATAGTCCCGATAAAAAATTAATTATGCTTAATAAATATTGTGAAATATTACATATTTGCCACTTTTTTAAACAAAAAAACCTGCAATCATTTTGATTTGCAGGCTTTTTATAAAGTTTGATACGAATATCTGCGGAGAGTGGGGGATTCGAACCCGCGGACCTGTAACAGTCAACAGTTTTCAAGACTGCCGCAATCGACCACTCTGCCAACTCTCCGCGACAAAAGTACGAAAGAGAATCATTTTGGCAAATTAAATTTTAATTTTATTTAATATTTTATCTTATCTAATGATAACCAATTCAACATCAGAATATTAAATTTTAAAATTTTCTTCAAAAAACTTTAAAAACCTTCTTATTAACCTCTAATCATCATAAAAACAAAAAATAACAGCAATATAAGTCATCAAAATATTCCTAAAAATGCAAAACCAACAAAAATAGCCACAACTATTTTTTATTTGTTTATTTATTTGTGTAACAATAAAGTTTAACGTAATTTTCAGGCATCATGTCAAAAATAAACACACAACAAGGTTCAAAAGAGCTCGTTTTTAAAAACGAGGTAACTACAAAATTCGAGTTATACAATAGCCTGTTCTTAACTTTACCATTTTATACAGTAAAAAATACAGGCTTAGCATTACCATATTTTTTTAATTATTGCGAAGAAGGTACAGAAAATCACCTAAGACCAGATGAAATTATAGAGTCGTTTTTTTCTATACAAAAAGGGATTACAGACCAAAAAGAAATAATAGACCTATTGTTTAGGTTTATTCAATACATAGAACGCCAAGTTGTATTATTTGATGCTGTAGAGGATGCGGCTTTTGCTAAAATTAATGGCTTAGATGAAGCAAACTCTCTTTCTAATTTAATGAGCAAAGCATCAGAAGATGAAATTTTATATAAAAACATTCAAGATTCTTTAGCAGAATTTAAGTTAAGGTTAGTGCTTACTGCTCACCCAACACAATTTTACCCAGGTCCGGTTTTGGCTATAATGACAGACTTAACCGAGGCTATTAAAGAAAATGACGTTAATGCAATTAACCTATTGTTACAACAACTAGGTAAAACGCCTTTCTTTAAAAAACAAAAACCAACGCCAGTTGATGAGGCTATCAGTTTAACTTGGTACTTAGAAAACATTTTCTACCAAACTGCATCAAACGTTCATAAAAATTTAGAAGATGTATTTAAATTAGATTTAGGAAACCATAGTTTAATTGAATTAGGTTTTTGGCCAGGTGGGGATAGAGATGGAAATCCTTTTGTTACAGCAGAAACTACCAAACAAGTTTCGTCTTTTTTAAGAAAAGCATTGTTTAGATGTTATTACCGCGATTTTAAAAACATGAAACGTAGAGTTACATTTAATGGGGTAGAAAAATATATGGATGTTTTAGAGGATATGATTTATGCAAACGCATTTGACTCTTTACCTCAAGAAACAGACATTAAAGAAGACCTTTTAGATAATTTACGCAATATTAAAAGAGTTTTAAATGATTATCATGATGCTTTATTTATAGATGTTGTTGATGATTTAATATGGAAAGTTAAGCTTTTTGGCTGCCACTTTGCCTCGTTAGATATTAGGCAAGACAGTAGAATTTTAAGAACACTGTTTGCAGAAAGTATTAAAACTTCACCAATAAAAGGAACAATTCCCGAAAATTTTTTAGAACTAACTGAGGAAGAAAAAATAGCTACCATTCCTTTAAATGAAAGTAATTTAACAGAATACCAATCTTTTGGAGATTTAAGTAAAGACAGCTTAGATGTTATTAGGTTAATTAAAAACATGCAAACGCAACAAGGAAAAAGAGCTTGTCACCGTTTCATTATTAGTAATTGCCAAAAAGCTTCTGATATTTTACAATTGATGCAGTTGTTTTTATGGAGTGGCTGGAAAATGGATGAAATGGATGTTGATTTTGTACCTCTTTTTGAAACCATTGACGATTTAAGAGTTGCCGATAAAGTTATGAAGAGCTTGTACCAACATCCTGTTTATCAAAAACATTTAATACGTAGAAAAAACAGACAGATTATTATGTTAGGTTTTTCTGATAGTACCAAAGATGGGGGTTACTTAATGGCCAACTGGTCTATTTATGCAGCAAAATCAAGCTTAACCAAAGTTTCAAGAGAACACAACATTGATTTAGCATTTTTTGATGGTAGGGGTGGTCCTCCAGCAAGAGGAGGAGGTAAAACCCATAAGTTTTATGCTTCTTTTGGTAAAGATGTGGCCAATAAGCAAATCCAAATTACAGTTCAAGGTCAAACCATAAGTTCGCATTTTGGTACTTTTGAAAGTTCTACCAATAATATGGAGCAATTAATTCATGCGGGGATTACATCAGCTTTAAGCAGACAAGATAATGACACCATGTCTGTAAGTGAAAGAGCTGTTTTTAGTGCTTTAGCTGATAAAAGCTACGATTCTTTTATGGAATTAAGAAGGCATCCATTGTTTTTGAAATTTCTGGAAGTACAAAGCCCTTTAAAAATGCTTTCGCAGATAAATATCAGCAGTCGTCCAGTAAAAAGAAATTCAAATGCAGAATTAAAATTAGAAGATTTAAGAGCAATTAGTTTTGTTACTTCTTGGAGCCAATTAAAGCAAAATATACCTGGTTTTTATGGCGTTGGTACAGCTTTAAAAGCAATTAAAGAAACTGGCGCTTGGGAAGAACTGAAACAACTTTATATTAATAGTGGTTTCTTTAAAACAATTATAGACAACTGTATGATGTCTATGACAAAAGCAGATTTTAGGTTAACTGCATATTTAGAAACAGATGAGACTTTTGGTGCTTTTTGGAAGTTATTGAAAGAAGAATATGTTTTAACAGAAAAATTAGTATTGGATTTAACAAACACACAAACATTAATGCAAAAATATCCTATTGATAAACAATCAATAGATGTAAGAGAAAAAATTACTTTACCTTTAGTAATTATTCAACGTTATGCAATTATAAAAAGTTTAGATAAAAACATAAGTGAAGAACAAAAATTAATTTATAATAAGTTAATTTTAAGAACATTATATGGCATCGTAAATGCCGCCAGAAATTCAGCCTAAATAAAAAGCTCCCTAAAGGAGCTTTTTTTAGCATGAAATTAATTATACGTTGCAACTCTTAAATTTAGATTGTATTTATAAAAAATTATGCAATTAGTTAATTCTCAACTCTCGAAACAATATCTTGATGATGAAAAAAGTTTGTTAGAACAGTTTTTTTATTATACGCCAGATTTATTATGTATAGCAAGTTATGATGGTAGGTTTTTAAAAGTAAATCCAGCGGTTAGTGAGGTGTTAGGATATACAGAAGAAGAACTTTTAAATTTAAAAATTAGAGATTTAATTTTTGATGAAGATAAAGAAATAACGCAAGAAACAAGAAGTAAAATGTTAGAGGGAGTTCCTCTAGTTAATTTCGAAAACAGATATATTACAAAGTCTGGAGAAATTGTTTGGTTATCTTGGACGTCAATACACATAAAAGAAAAAGATTATGTTTTTGCTATCATATCTGTCCGAACAATTTCCGATTTCGTAAAACGGAATTATTAACTAATTGATTTACAGTTA
>NZ_JBHULV010000056.1:0-85481 GCF_042684645.1 Pedobacter alpinus | reverse complement strand
GTTTCGCAACTCAAAATTAGAATTATACAGGCCTTTTTTGTATATTATTTGTTCGGACAGTTATGATTAAAAAAAATGTAGATGTTTTATATTACCTAAAAAAATTGGTCTAAAAATTGTTAAGCAAATTAACCATCTTTTTTTAACTTTGGATATCAAGAATAATTTATGCTAAAACAGAACCTCCAACAAAAACTTTTACAGAAACTATCGCCACAGCAAATTCAGTTTATTAAACTTTTGCAAGTGCCAACTGTTTCTTTAGACACTAGAATAAAAGAAGAATTGGAAGAAAATCCGGCTTTAGAGGATATTAGCTTGGCTGATATGAATGAGCCAGTAGAAGAATACCCAGACAAAGACCCGGACGATGATTTCAAATCGGAAGACCGTGAGGAAAATAACGATGAATTTAACGTTGATGATTACCTACAAGACGACAATATAAACGATTACGGTAGTAAATACGATAATAACGATGATGATGACGATAAGAAAGAACTTCCTTACGCTGTTACCAATACATTTTTCGAAAATTTACAGGCACAGTTAGATTTAGTTGATTTAGATGATAAAAATTATTTAATTGCTCAACAAATTATTGGGAGTTTGGATGATGATGGCTACTTACGCAGAGCCATACCTTCTTTAATTGATGATTTAGCATTTTCTCAGAATGTTTTTGCCGAAGAAGAAGAAATTGAAGAAATGTTAAAAGTGATACAAGCTTTTGACCCAGCCGGCATTGGTGCAAGAGATTTACAGGAGTGTTTGTTAATTCAGTTAAGAAAAAAAGACACCAGCAATCCGTTTATTGAAAAAGCAATTTCTGTTGTAGAAGATCATTTAGATGAATTTACAAAAAAGCATTACGATAAATTAGAAAAATCTTTAAACGTTGATTCAGAAGGATTAAAAGACATTGTAAACGAAATATTAAAACTAAATCCTAAACCAGGAGATTCTGGTGCATCTAATGTAAAGCAAATGCAGGTTATCCCTGATTTTCATATTTCAAAAAATGAAGATGTATTAACTTTAACATTAAACTCTAAAAATGCACCAGAATTAAGAGTAAGCAAATCGTACCAAGAGATGTTTCAACATTATGAAAAAACATCTGAAAAAGATAAAAAACTGAAAGAAGCGGTACAATTTGTAAAACAAAAATTAGATTCGGCAAAATGGTTTATCGATGCCATAAAACAAAGGCAACAAACACTATTAAAAACCATGAATGCCATTATGAACTACCAATATGAGTTCTTTTTGAGCGATGGTGATGAGCGTAATTTAAGGCCAATGATATTAAAAGATATTGCAGACCGTATTGGTATGGATATTTCTACAGTATCTAGGGTGGCAAATTCTAAATATGTACAAACAGAGTTTGGTACTTTTTTACTAAAATCTTTTTTCTCTGAAGCCATACAAACCGATAGCGGCGAGGAGGTTTCTAACAAAGAAGTGAAAATGATTTTAGAAGAGTGCATTGGTAAAGAGGATAAAATAAGACCTTTAGCTGATGAGAAACTAACCGAAATTTTAAAAGAAAAAGGCTACAATATAGCCAGACGAACAGTTGCTAAATACAGAGAGCAATTGGGGATTCCGGTGGCTAGGTTAAGAAAAGAACTTTAATTTTATTTAAAAGCTAATAGCAAAAAAGCCTCTACCAAATACGGAAGAGGCTTTTTTATTTAGCAATTAGTTCACACAAATTAACTTATTAACCTAAAGATAATGAGCAGTTTTATGTTTGGTTAATTTTTTGCTATAAACAAATCAAAAATATCAAGATGGTAAATAAAAAAGATAAACTAGATATAGAAAAAGCTAAACAACTTATTAAAGAACAAGTTAAAGCTACCAAAAAACTAAATTTAGGTTTAGATGCTGATGCATCATCTTCCTCTGAAAAGCCTTGGATAAAATCAAAATTTGATGGGTTTATTAATGATGATGATTTACCACCCTTAAATTATAAGTAATTTAACAATATCTTATATTTAGAAATCAGCAAGAAAATAAATTGTTATTTCTTGATTTTCCGAAATTCCCAAGGAGCAATTGGTAATTTATCTGCCCAAAGCCCTACCCTATTTTTTCGAGCTTGTATTTCTAATTTGGCATAAGCTGCATCTTTTGAGTATTTTTTAAAATGCCAAGCCAAACCGTTTTTTACCAATTCTTTATTAACATTTGTTCCGTTAGGTAAAATAATTTCGCCCAATATTCTTTTGTACCTATCTGCTTTGCCTTCCGTTTTAACAGTTACTATTTTACCAAAGCAAAGATTGGCTGCAAATTGCTTGGCCTTTGTACCAAACGCTTGCTTTTTTTCTGGGCAATCTATGTGTAATAATCTAACAGTTCTTTCGCTCCCATTGTAAAGAACTTTAAAAGTATCTCCGTCTTTAATTGCGGTAACTTTACCCTTAAATACTAAAGGAACTTTCTCTAAAACTAAACTGTTTGAGGCATTATTTTGCCCGCCATTAAGAAGAAAAAAGTAGAGTAGAACACTAATTTTTAAAATGCTATTCAATGTATTTGTGTAAAATGTTAAATTAAAATGTATTTTAAGATCACGTAATTCTATAACAAAAAAAATCTACCGAGAAATAGCAAACAATAAAATGCTATTAATGGGTAGATTTTGCTTAGAAACAGTTTAACTAATATTAAATCTTTGATTTAATCAGTCAAAACTTCCTGCTTTTCTATGGTTGTAATTTTAAGAATATATGCTTTGCCCAAACTAAACTTAATGTGTTTGCCTTGCAATATTCCTTTAACTTTTTCATCATTCATGAGCACATCAAATAAGTCTCTGGCAACAGCAGAGCCCGAAATGTTATTTTTAACCTTACAGTTATCTAACTCTAAACTAAAACCGTAATCAGATTTATTTCTGTTCCCTAATCTGTGAAAATCAGACTTTGTAAAATTGATTTCTTGCTCTTCTGTAGCTGCTTTTTTTAGTTGAATAGCAAAAACCGGAAGGTATTTTTTCCATAATGGATAATATAGATTTGTTTCTATCATATACTCAAATGTGTTGTGAACTTGGTGTTTGGGACTAATGTAAACAAAACCATTGTATGTATTGGCAAATCTGCTCATCAAATATTTTTTTTGATGCTGTTTTTTTAATGCAGCGTTTCTGTTTCTATATAAAATTGGAGCTTAGAACTTAAAATTTCTCCTCTTAAAGTCGTGGTCATTTATTATAACTAATCTAATTTTGAAAACTCTTTAAAATTAACTAAAGCCAAAAAACTGGGTTTTAATGATATACTAATTTTAGGACTGGTTTTTGTTTTTGAATTTTTTAAAATTAAAAACTATGAAAAATCCCTTTTTAAAAACAGTAATATTAGGCTTAAGTGCTGGAATGCGAAGTATGGCACCTTTATCTTTAATTACCACCAAATTCAATAAAAACAAACAGTTAGGCTTACAAAACAGCAAATTGAATTTTATGCAAAGTGGTATCACTTCCAATTTGTTAGACATTGCTGCTTTAGGTGAGTTAGCAGGAGATAAGGATCCTAACGCATCAAACCGAACAGAAACATTAAGTGTTTTAGGACGCTGTGCATCTGGAGCATTAGTTGGAGCCACAGTTTACAAAGCCGCTTTTAAAAATCCTTTACATGGTGCAATGCTTGGGGCAACAGCTGCTTTAGCTTCCACATTTATATTTTTCCACCTCAGAAAAAAAATTACCCGTAAAACTGGTAAAAATAATTTGGTAGCAATGACCGAGGATGTATTGGCATTTTCTGCAGCAAGTGTTGTTAAATAGGTAGGCGATTTAAACTTTATGGTTTGGTGTTTTTGATAAGCTATTATTTTTTATTGATGACATTTATAGGTCTAATACCTGCATTCAGTAAAAAAATGTATTAACCGCATAAGCAGGTTTAAACGAGGGAATGGCTTTCCAATTTACTTTTTTGCCCTAACGTTAGTTATGATTTTTAAAATATGAATGCAAGCATTTTCAATTGGTTAGGGATTGATGTTGGTTAACATATTTAATGATTACTGAGTTTTAGAAAAACTTTAAAATATTTAACCATAAAGTAAATTGCACTAAACTTAATAATTATCTTTTTTCAATTATAACTATCCTAAATAATTTGAAACTGCTACTTCAAGTTCTTTGCTGTAGGCATAAATATCATCTAAACTTTCTAAATCATATTTGGTTTCTAATTTGCCCTCTCCAAAAATGCCAATGCTTTTTTTGTTATTGCTATTAAAATAAAGACGACAAATAGGTTTACGGTTATTATCATCTAATAAAATCCCAAAATAAGACTGCACATCTCTTGCAACAATACGTTTTACATCTACAGTTTTGCGCAAAATAGCTTTTACAATGTGATAGCCTTCCAACTCTTCTTCGGTGGTAACTATACCCGTTTCTGTAGCCATTACAGGCTCATTGGTTACTTTTTCTTCTATTTGCTGACTGTTTGCTTCTTCTTTCCCTAAAGCAGATTTTAAACGGTGAGTTATTGCATCATTTAAAACCTGATTTGATGAACGTTTTACCAACTCGGTAAACTGCGATAGTATTTTTTCTGTTAGCTTACCTTGGTAAACTTGGTTAGCAAAATGTTTTACAAAAATAGCCGTAGGGTCTTTTAATTCAGAAGTAATCAAGGCTTTTAGCTCATGGGTATATTTTAGGTCGGAAGCAGTATTAGAAATATTTTCTATATCGAAATACGATTTATGAAACTTCTTTAATTCCTCTATTTGATTATCTTTAATCTCGGCAATGTTAAATTCAAAAAATGGTTTTTCATCCATTTTATTGGTATCATTTAAATCTGTATAAAAACGGTATTGAACTCCGTTACTTAGCAAACCAAACTTTGCTTTACAAACATGAAAATAGCGAAACAACTGCGAATTGTGTGGGTCTAGTTTTTCTAAATGGTGTTTACACTCGATAATGATAATGGGTTCACCATCTTTCATAATAGCATAATCCACCTTCTCGCCTTTTTTTATGCCAATATCGGCTACAAATTCCGGGTTTACTTCAAAAGGATCAAAAACATCGTAACCTAATAATTTGATAAAAGGCATAATGAGTGCATTTTTGGTAGCTTCCTCCGTCTGTATTTGAGGAATCATTTTTTCGGTACGTAAACCAAGTTGTTTTACTTCATCTTTGAAATCCATATTGCTAAGTTTAAAATTGACATTCTTTAAGGCTCAATAAATTATCTGATTCAGTACCGTTAGCTTCTGTTTTAACATACTTAGTTCCTCTTGGAGATATTGCTGTTACAACTTTAGTTTTATTTCCCTTAAAATCTTCTACGTAAGCCATTCCTCCTTCATGCTCTAAAAAATTATAAATTTCAACTCTGGTGTTTTTTCCTTTTTTTGTAGAATTATAATCTTCCCAACCTAAATGAGAAATTGCTACATATGGATTTTCATGATTACCATTAGCTTTATTAATACATGTAATTCTTATTGCCATAATTTTTTTTGATTAATTGATCTAATCAAAACTAAGACACAATAAGTATAATTCCTTACGGTTTCCCGTAATGAATAATTTATTAAAGAAGTTTAAAGAAGAAGTTAAAAAGTTGATGGGTCTTGCGAAAAAAATATTACTTGATTAAAATTTACTTTCAATAAATAAATAAATAAGAATGATTTAATTTCATCTATCGATTTTTTATAAAAGAATTAAGAGAGCCTCCAAATAGAATTATTTAGAAAATTTATTAGTTTAAATTTTTTATATAATAAAAACCTGTTCCGGGTATGCCAAAACTCCAATACTTTCTACCGTCTGGACTTACTCCAAAACGAAAACCTAAGAAGCTAAAACTTGTTCCTACACCTTTTTTGGAAACTGTGGCTCTGAAAGGACCAATATTCTTTGATTTTCTAAAACGCCAAGCCATTATACTTTTTCAAATTGTAAAATGTCATTATTTATTTTATCTGTCAAAGTCAATTTGTCTTGAGTTAATTCCGAAATTGAATAATTAAGTCTGTTCCCATGTAAATCTATTTCAACTTCATCTTTTATTTTATTATAGTTCCATTTCCCTTTGTTTACCTGGTCATTTTCAAAATAGAGTAATTCATTATCCGTTAATGAACCATTACGGAAATAATATTCTATTTTGTCAACTGCTCCCTTCTGTTTCCAAAAAACATCTGATATCTTTTGTGCATAAACTGAATTAATAATATTTTTCGTTTTTGCATATTGGTATTGTGTATCTTGTTTGAGCTTTCCTAATTCTGTATCATACCATTTCTTTACTGCTATCTTTGCAAGATTTGCCTGTTTTTGAGCAATGTCATTCAATAAAACTTCATTAGCTTTAATTTCTGCATCAAGTTTTGTTTTCTGTATTGCAATTCTTGTATCACTTTTAAGTTTAGTCATTTGGCTAATCTCTTCCAAAAGCTTATTTATTTCTGAGTTTTTATCGGAGATAATTCTCTTTTGCTCAATATAAATTTCATATTCTTTGCGGTCAAGAATTTCATCATAGGGTCCTCTTGGAATCATCAATTTAACCATTAACGGAAGTATTTCTAAAGCGACAAATAATAATGTTATCACAAAATGAAATCCACTTAAACTATAGAGTGCTTTTACCCTAGCTTCAGCACCATCATATTTCTGTATAACTCCAGCTGCGTACAAACTGTCAATCGATATTCCGCTCTGAGCATTCATTAATGAAGCATTTAACCTAATAAGGTCGGAATTTAGCGAGTCTACTAAATCACCATACTTAAAAGACTTACTTTCCCACTCTTTCGCTTTAGGTCCATATTTTTTTATACCTGTAAGTCCATTTCCATTTTTTTCTGCCAATGCATTTTGATAAGCACTATCCCTAAGTGAAGTATTTTCTTTAATTTGACTTTTAACACTTAGAATTTGATTCTCTATGGGTATAACTTGTTCTTTATTTTGACGTATCTGTTCTTTGCGTATTTCTTCTTCGACTTTTTGTGTGATTTCCTTTTCGAAAAACTTCATTTCTAATGGTGTTGAAACAACAATTCCAATAAAAAAAGCTAAAAAAATTCTTGGATATGCCTTTTTTATTTCGTCCTTAAAATTTCCTGTTTTACGAATAGTTGCTACAATATTTCTATCTAGTGTAAAAATTATTACACCCCATAAAACACCACAGGCAATATATTCCCATTGAATATTAAAAGATAAGTCGCTGGAATCTTTTCTAGCAAAAGCGTACGTAATAAAAAAAGAAGACGATATCATAGAAAGAATTGAAACAAAGAATACAGCCATTCCAATCCCTACAAATTTTCCTTTCTCTATAGGACATTCGTCAAGAATTTGCTTTTTTGCTCCACTACACCAAATGAAAAAATCTTCTATCATATCTTTTTAATTTCATTCTTAAAATTGGCAGCGACCTGTGATATCTTATTGATTTGTGGGTTACCAACTATTAATTTATCCATAGTTTCTTCTAGTTTTTCTACATTAATGTTAATTGATAAATCGATATTAAATGATTGAAAGTTTAATCTGTCAATGGTATAATATTGTTGTATATCAGGAGTAGGTACAACTAAAGTTTCTATTATAGGGGTTGGAAATATTATAAGATTAATTTCTTGCTCATCCGACCCAAATTTGTTTATTGCCTTTATTCTAAACTGCCTCTCCGTTTGAGGTCTTATAGTTATTTGCCCAGCAAAAGAAACGCTACCTATTCCATTGTTTATTTCAATTTCATCCGCACCCTCTACCTGCCAATTCAAAGTAACTTCAACACCTGAAATTATAGTTTCCTTGTCAGTTTTGAAGTAAACTATTTTTGGTTTAGCTGTTAAATTATTGAGCCAGTCTGTCGTGTTTGGTCTTATTGCAGGATTTGTTATTCCTTGGTCAAAACAGCGTAGAAATAATTTTTGAACGCTGTAAGGCAGATTTTTGAAATCGTTGTGTGGAGTTGCAATAACATCAAAAAAATGCCCGTTTGAGCCGAAAGGAAAATACCCATTTCTTAATTTTAATTCAGGTGTTGTAAATTGATTATTTAGATGTGGTTGAAGTGTTCCTTGACCAGGGTGACAACCAAAAAGAATTTCATAAAATATAATACCCAAAATAAATAAATCCCACGAAAGTTCTTTATGCTCAACTACTCTATCTGGCGGATTGTATTTAGTTGTATTCATTTTTGATTGAAAACGAATTTGACCACCATCTGATATTTGGCAAGAATCTAAATCAAGAATGGAAACTAAACCATTTGATTTTACTCTTATGTTTTCAGGTTTCAAGTCTCCAATAACATAATGACCTGTGGCGTGTAGAGCATTTACCGCTTTAGCAATGTTGCTGCACAAGATTAGTCGAAGAATCATTGAATCAGAATTGTCTCTATAGAACTTTTGCCATTCTGAACCCAATTCGGGTTTGAGCTTTACTCTGCATAATTCTTCTAAATCAATTCCTTCTGCTTTTGGCATTATAAAGCCAACAAAATCATTATTGTCTAAAAGTATCTGTTGAGGCCAAATAAGAAAATTATGACCGTTTCCATCTTGAATATTTGCAGGTGGATTATCCACCATATATCTTACTTTATAGCGCCTTTCATTTGTTCTCTTTTCAGGGTATAATATTTTGGCAACAGAGTTTCGATAATTTGGAGGGCTTAAAATTTCATATACAGCACCTTCGCCACCAGTTGCATTCCCATTATCTAGGGGAATATCTGCAATAGATAAAGTTGATCCACTTTGTAAATTGAAATTCTTAGGCATTACTTACATTGTTTATTAAAGTTCCAAGTATCAAAGTTTTATCATCAATTTCTGATTCGAATTTACTGTTCCCGTCATGAAGAAATTTTAACCATAAATCATCAATTTCTTCTGCAGATTTTCTGCTCAATGCAAGTTCTCTTAAAATGGCTATATTGGGATTGAAAAATTTCGGATACGGATTGTTCAATTTTTCGTAAAGTTGGATTTCTACATTAAAACGATTCAGTTCAAAAGATGCAGATTCACAACCGTCAGACATTAAAGTGAATGACTGAATTTGATTGTTAACTTTTGTTGTTCTTATAAATTCATTTGGCTTTTCCCAAATATCCGAAGTAATAAAAATAGTTTGATTCGCTTCTTCTCCTTTGAAAGGTTCTAAAATTGAATGCCAGTTGTTTTCTGAATCCTGATAACCCGCTCTTCCATCTCCAATATGACTACAAATAAGCCCAGACTTACTAAATACAACAATTATAGATGTAGCTGCTAAAGATTTGATTGGTAAATCATTTCCCGTAGAATATTCTTCAAACTTTTTATAAAGCAATTTGTAAAACTCAATGAAGAAGCTCTCAACTTCTATTTGCTCTTTCTGAATTAAGTCTTGAAATGAAGTTTCGGAAAATCTCTCATTAAGTAATTCGATCCCATTATCAACAACGATTTTGGAACCTAAATCTGATTGGCTAGCGGAGCCAGCCCCGTCAGAAACAATTGCTATTCCATAATCCATTTCTAGATTGAAAAATACTGCGTTTGAATCTTGACACGGTAAATTATCTTCAATATGTCTTCCGCCAATTGAACTACCTTTAGCGATTACCCAGTTGCCATACATATATTTAAATTGGTGTTTGTGTAAAGTCTCCACCACCCCAACCAGTTCGAGTGAAGTCTTGTACAGAGTCAAATTTTACAACTTCGCCTTCAGTAGATTGACTAACTTTATCAAGGCTATTACTTAACCATTTAAAAACATCATCAAATCTTTGCCAATCAATTGGTAGTGGTGGAAATTCAGGAGTTGAAATTTTATTCATAAAATTCTGTTCTGAACCTTCTACTCCCATGGGTAAAAATGCAAAGTGCTTTCCTTTGTGACCAATTTTAATTTCATTAGCCAATCCATCAATATCTTGTCCAGGGTCTGGGTAACCGTCTGTCATCAATACTATCCAAGGTCTAAAGAATCCAATTCCGTTATTTCTGTACCATTGTTTCCTGTCTTCAACTTTTTTTATAGCAGCCCTCATACCTTCAACTAGTTTTGTTGAACCTGCTACTTTCAGTGGAAATTTGTCAGTTGTCTCCATACTATCAACCAAAGCAGGTTCTTGAACGCATTCAATTGTTGAATTGAAAGTGATAATTGAAACTTCAACAGAAAATCTTGTCGAATTTTTAGATTTTAGATAATCTCCAAACCCAAGAAGTCCTTTGTTTAATTCGTCAATTGGACCACCTTCCATTGAGTAAGAAGTATCCAATACAAGTACACAAAGACATCTAGTGTCGAAATTTTCGGGTGTTTCGCCTTGAAACGGTGTAATGTTGCTCATATTTTATTGTTTTTAAACTTTAAAAAAAGTTGGAAATAGCAGATTGTTCGGTTAATTTTAATCAATCTAAAAGTGTACATAGCTCTTGATCCCAAAAAACAACAATTTCGAGTAAGTTGAAATATTTTTTAATGATCAAATAATTTTCTATCCATTCATTTTTTATTTACTAAAATTAATCAACCTAAAACCGCTGATTTGTTGAATTTGAACCAAATTCAAGATTTATGACTAAAAATATCAAATTAATTAATAAAACATTAATTTTAGTTAAAAGACTTTAAAATATAATTAACAAACTAATTTATCTAAACCCAAAACAATCCCAACCTACAAAAGCAGGCCGGGATTGTTTAAACTCATCATAGGTAGATGTTAACGTTATTCAGTTCACACACCGCGAATAACTTATTTCCAAGGATTGGATACACAAAATTAGAAAGAGAAATAGTTTTATTTTACGGGAAACCGTAAAGCCAGAAAATTAAACTCAAATAATTCCTAAATCTTTACAAAAAGCAATTAACTGTTCGTTTTTAGAAAAGCCTAAAGTGGCTTTCATAAAGTTTAAGCGTTTTTCTACACTACTTAAGCCATAGGGTTTTATCTCATTTTTTTCTAAATAATAAGGAATATCTTTTTGGAGCATCCCTTGCGAAAGTTGCGAAATTAAAATAATATCATAATCGCTAAATTCGTATGTATTTTGTTTTTTAATGGATTGCCTTAATGCTGGGTTTAGATATTGTTTATCGTTAGCAAGATGAGTTAACGCGTTTTTTAGTTCTTCAACATCGCGGCGGGCTTTACGCACATAAGCATTTATTCCCATTTCTTTAAAAAGCTGATCAATAAAACCAACTTTACTTTCTGCAGAAAAAACCAACACCAAAATATGAGGCTGCAAAGCTTTTGCTGCTTTAATTAAATCTATTCCGCCTTTTAAATCTTGCGCTCTACCATCCTCTTCAAAAAATATATCGGTAATTAAAAGCTCATAAGGATTACCTTCTGCCAAAGCCTGTTTCAAATGCATTAAAGCATCGTCACAGTAATAAACATATTCTCTTTCTTTAACACCAAATTCATCCAATGTTTTCCTTACAGATAAATTTGCGCTTTCGTGGTCTTCGGCTATTAAAACTTTTTTAAACATAAACCATTATTTAAATTGTTGGAAAAGACAACTGAATTTTTAATCCACCATCTTCGCCAACTCCAAAATTAATGTTACCATCAATAGCTTTTATACGGTTTCCCGTATTCTTTAATCCATTTCCAAAAACAGCGCTCTTAGGCATCCCAACGCCATTATCGCTATAATAAATTTTTACTTCGTTAGGCAATTTTTCAAATCTAATGGCAACATAACTTGCTTTGCTGTGCTTTTTCATGTTCACCATCAGTTCTTGCAATATGTGTTTAAGCTCATATTTTGAATTCTCATTAATTTTATCCCAAACACTATCGTTGTTCCCAAATATCAAAACTTTAATATTTGGGGTGGCAAAAGCGCTCAACAACTGCTTTATTTCTTCATCAAAATTTATATTTATTGCGCTTTTACTTTCGTAAGATATATCTCTTGATTGCTCATACAAAGCTTCCATTTGGTCTAATAGCTTGTTTTGATTGAGCTGTTCCCCGTTCTCCATTTCAGACATCAGCTTGTACAAGCCATTAGCAACTACATCGTGTACTTTTTTAGAAGTTTTTAGTTCACTTTCTTTAATCAGATTTTGTGTCTTTAATTTTTCTTCCTTCTTTTTTCTTTGATTATAAAGTACCGTACAAATAGAAGCCGCTATCATTACTAAAGTTAAACCTCCGATAAAAATATTGCGGATGGCGTTTTCTTTCTGCAGTTTTAATTTATCGGCTTTGTGTTTTTCTGTTTCATAGCGTATTAAAGCAAACTGATTTTTTGCCCCACTTCGGGCAGTTTGTAAACTATCTTGTAATTGGGTATAAATGCTAAAATAGTGTTGTGTTTTTTCTGGCTTACTCAATTGAACCAGTTTTTGTAAAGCTTCTAAGCGGTCATCAGGAAATTGGAGTCGACTCGCCGTTTGATACATTTTATTTGCATAAAACAAAGCAGAATCTGGTTTTTTACGGAAATAATATTCAGAAAGTTGAGCATAGCTTGAATTTTGTCCTATTAAATCATTTTGCTTTTTCCTGATGCTTAATGCTCGATTAAATTCTTCCACTGGATTGTAAGTACTTTTATTGAGCCATTTTGTAAAAGCGAAATTGGAGATCACTCTCGAAAAATTGGAAGAATCTTTTTCTACTTTTAAAATTTCTTGGTACAAAGAAATAGCTGCTTCATAATTGTTTTCGCTTCGGTAAGCATTGGCTATATTATTTTTTATCACCAATACATCTGAACTATCTGCGGTATATTTTAACGATTCTTTATAAAAATCTATGGCTTGTTTGTATTTCTTTAAGCTGTAGGTAGCAATACCTAAATTGTTTAAATTAGATTTAATGTAAACATGGTGATCTCGATTTTGAGGTTCAAAAAAAGAAGCAGCGTTTAGAGATAGCTCTTGTCCACCAAAATAATCGCCTTGGTTGGTAGAAATGATAGCCATGTTTACCAAACATTTACCAGCACCTAAACTGTCTTTTTCTTGCAAAAAAACTTCTTTTGATTTATTAAAATAATAGAAAGCACTGTCTATAATTTTGTTGTTTCTAAATGCTATGGCTTTATCATAAGTTGTATTCCTGCTGATTTCCGGAGCATCTACCGGGGCATTCACACATGAGCAGTAAAATCCTAAAAGCAAGAAGAGAAAGAGGTAGTATTTCAAAATGCATTAATTTTATCCTAAAGTAAATAAAAATGGCATTCCTCCATGCTAAAATTTAATAAAGGGTGTTAAAAAGAGATTTAATTTCTGTATTAAATAACATCAGTTCATATTCTCTTTCCAACACCCTATAAATTATCCTCCAGTTATTGGTGGCGGAGGCAATTGTCCGTTTTCACCAGTTCCTCCAGAACTTCCAGGACCACCATCTTCCTCTTCTTCTCCACCTGCATTATTAGTAGTAACTATTGGATCATGATTTGATGGTGTAGTATGCTGAGGGCATGCCAATCCCAATAAAATGGCAATTAATAATTGAATCATTTTCTTAAAAATTAAAAAGGTTAAATAATCTGCTTGCCTGCCGAATCCACTCGGCAGGATTAAGCATTTTGTTTAAGAGGCGCCTCTTAAATTTTTGGGAAGAATGAGATTCAAATACGGAAGCGAAATATTGCTTCCCAAGCCAACAAAACACCACCGCTTTCTCTTCTCTTTTGCAGGAAATTGATTTTATCAGCTGTAATAGCTTTGCACAGCTTTAACCGATTTCCGAAACAAAAGTGCATGAGGTTGATAGCTGTATTTTCAAATGATTCCGAAGATTATGATGGTTCCAGCGGAATTCCGGGAAACCGTAAAATATTCCGTAAATTCCGCCTAATTTTAGCTTCAGATTTAAACAAAATATGTTCTCAGATTACAAAGAAGCGGTCGTTAAGACTTATAAAAACAAAAAAGAAAGTGGTTTACTATCTATAAACCTTGAGCGCCCAACACCTGCAAAGCTGAGAGATGAATGTTTATTAGTAATTGCCGAAAGATTTTCGCTACAGGAAGATGAAAAAGCTTTAAGGGCATTTTTCGGAACGCACTTTACTGCTGAGGAATATGCGCAAACCATCAGGTTTTTTGATATTGATAAGTTTAGACCCTTAGTGAATTTTTTAAAAAGGGAAACTTTGGAGACTGACGATAAAAATATAGAATTGCTTGCTTGGCTTTTAGCAATTAAACCACGCCCTTATAAATTAGATTTTAATCATGGCGTTGCTAAACCTATTATCGATATAAAAGAGGATTCCTCGGGTGAAGTTAAACAAGACCTACAAACGCCAGTAAATTTTATAGAAAGTGATGTTAAGCAAGAGAAACCAGACATTCTTAATCCAGTAAAAAATGTAACTGCCTTAAAAGAGAAAAAGAAATTTGGATGGAATGCTGCCTTAATTTTCGGGATCATTTCTTTATCTTCCGTATTTATATTTTTTATTTTTCAGCGTAGTATGAACCATAAAGATTGTATGTATTGGAAAGATGACCATTATGAAAGTGTAGATTGTAATGTAAAAAACCCAAAAATAAATATCATCGCAGCAGATGAATTCAAATTATTACACTTTAAAAAAATCAACAAGATTGATACCCTAACAGAAGATTGTATTGGTAAAATATGGTACTCTAAAATTGATAAGAATGTAGATTTTTTCACGATAGCAGGTATGCACCCCGAGCATCCAGAAAAATCTTTAAAACTAGTGACTAAACATATCTATGAAGAATATATTCTAAAGGATAAAAAGCCCTAAAAATTACTGAATTTAATCTGACAGTTAATAAGTCGCCTTAAGACTTTAGCATTACTACTTAACACCTAGAAATTAAAACCTACAACCTAAAACTCACTCCCCCATATCCAACAAACCCAATATTTCTTTAAAAGAAGCCTGAGCCTCCACATATAATAATTCCACCATTCCCATTAATCTTTCCAAATCGGTAGGGCTTACCTTAAAACTTTCTTGATACCTAGCCTTGGTATAAGCATCATCCAACAATTTCAGTAAGCGTTTTTCTTTGGGTTCTTCCCCACCTAACGCGGCTCTCATACTTGGGGCAATTTTATCCAGCTGTTTAACTAAAGTAGAAATTTCATGTGTGCGCTTTTCCTCTCCGGTAAAGCCATGAATCACCGCCCTACAACAACACTCCGCACATTGTTGCAACATAAAAATGGCCATGCGCCAGTCTCCTTTTTCTTTATTTATTTTGGCTTGGCCTAAAAAAGATTGGGCAATAGATTCAGAAAAATCAAATAGTTTCTCTAAAGCTTGTTTACGCTCCTGCAATTGCGAAAAATCAATTTTAGGTAAAGGGTGTTTGCTTTGGTCGTAATTCAAGTTTTCGGGGCGACAACAAAGTTGATAGTAAAGGTCTCCGTTTTTAAAAGCCTGCTCTAAACGGCTCCGTAGAAAAAGTTTCGCATTGCAATGCTGCTGGGTAAGCATGGCCAAATTGAGGTAAGGTTGCAGATTGGTAAATTTTTGACCACCATCTTTCACCATCAGCAATAGCTCAAACTGCACCGGTAAATTTGCGCTGGAAAAATCAGAAGTACGAGAAATAAAAACCTGCTCCGGTTCTACTACTTTAATCAATAATTCTAAAGCTGGTTGTAGTTCTTCCGGAATACCTCCCGAAATATCCAATAAGGCAATGTTATTTTCATTTTTTTTGACTGCTGTTTCTTTTCCTTCTTTCATGCGGACATAAGCTGCCGCCAATAATCGTTTCAGCCTTTCATGAAAATAATAAACTTCCTCTACTTCATCTTGGTCTCCGCCTATCATTGCTTGGTATTGTAACCATCCATGGTACATTTTCCAAACCGCTTCCTGAGATTTATGAACAGGGTAATCTAAAAAAAAGCCAGACAACTCTAGCTGCACTAATATGGGGTTCTCTACATCCACTTCACAAGGGCGATAGTCCAGTTCTGGGTATTTTAACTCTTGGGTGTTCATTGTTGTTTCATTGTTTTCCATAACTATGCGATTTTGTTTAATCAAAATTCAATATCCATCCCCATTTACCGAACCACCGCAAATTGTATTTTACAATCAAAGAGTTGTTTTGTACATTTAATAAAAAGAAATACATTTATACCATGAGCGAAACTTTACACATCGGCAGAAAAATATCTCGCATCCGCGAACTGAGAGGTATGAAACAAGAGGCTTTAGCAGTAGAATTGGGCATTAGCCAGCAGGCTGTTTCTAAATTGGAGCAAAGTGAAAAGATTGAGGAAGAGGTGTTGGATAAGATTGCTGAAGTTTTAGGTGTTAATTCGGAAGCTATAAAGAATTATAGTGATGAAACTGTGATAAACATTATTTCAAGCACCTTAAATGACAATGCTGGTTCTGTGAACTTTGGTTGCAATCTTACATTTAATCCTATTGAAAAAGTTGTAGAATTATACGAAAGATTATTAGCTAGTGAAAGAGAGAAAGTTGAGATCTTGAAAAACAATAAAAACTAAAATATTTAGTATTATATTTGTATCATAATATAATAAATATGACTACTCAAACTCATCAATCATTAGGCGAAGGTATTTATACCATACCTGATGTAGCTTTTTTATTAAAGCTACCACAGGCAAAAGTACGTCGTTGGATGACTGAATTTTGGGATACTCAATTAGGCGAAAAACACCAACATCAATACTCTTGGGGCGAAGGAAGAGAAAAAGCAACCAATTTTCACACGCTCATAGAATTTTATGTTTTTTACCAATTGCGTGAACTAAATGTGAGTACAAAAAAAATACTAATTGCTCATGAGGATATGGCCAATCAGATGCACACCCCTTATCCATTTGCACATGCAGAATTACTAACCGATGGTAAAAGTATCTTATTTGAATTGAGTGATGGAGTGGTTATAAAAGCAGACCGTACGCAACAAATTGCATTTAAGGAAATCATAGAAAACTTCTGTAAAAAAATTGCTTTCTCTTCAGATAAAGTAGCGGAAAAATTTTATCCAATGGGTTTGGATAATCATATCATTGTCGATCCTCGTCATCAATTTGGGCAACCTATTATCAGTAATACCAATATTTTAGCAGAAACAGTTTATAACCTCTATGATGCAGGTGAAGATATAGATTTCATTGCTCGTCTTTATAAATTGAGTGAAAGTGAAGTTGAAGATGCCATTGCTTTATTTACCAAAACAGCTGCATGATTAAGGTATTAGTTGATGAAAACCTTTCGGAATATTTTGCAGAAGGATTAAATCAACTTCAAATACCATTGGCTAGTGGAATTGAAGTTACCTCTATAGCCAAAGAATTTCAAAAAGGGATTAAAGACGAAGATTGGATACCTAAATGGGGAAAAAAATCAGGCATATTTATTACTCAGGATATTAAAATCAGTACTTCAAAACAGCAATCAATTCTTTTAGAAAAATATAATATGGGAGTGTTTTTCGTAAAAGCACCAAAAGGCACTAAATACTGGGGCAAAGTGGAATTGATGATTAAACATTGGCCAGAAATTGTAAAGATTATTAATACCTCTAAAACTCCTTATACTTATTTTGTTAAGCCGAAAAAGATTGAAAGGGGTTGAATTATTCTTTTATAATTGTAAACTCCTCAACCACTCAGATCTTTGAAAGTTAAATCTTACCGCTCTGCGGATTCATAAATAAAAAAGATTCTCCATAATCTATAAAGTTTTAGTTTTTGTAACTATTGTTTCTTTAAATTAAGAGTTAGGAAATTCCTATATTTCACTAAAAACAGTATCCTTGAATTAACTCTCAATCATATAAGATTTATCTTTTATAATTATATTCAATTGCCTTATAAAATGTCGCCCAATCTCTTGTTTGAGATCTTTTACGATCATTATCCCAATTTCCATCAATCGGATAATAGTCTCTTTCTCCCCAAACAATTTGAAACATCGCGAAGTCGTTATCTCGAAGATATTTATTTAAAAGATCTTTCCTTAAATAGGTGAAAGTTTCCTGATCAACATATTCAACTTCATAAGTATAATTAAAACTTGCTAAAGAGCCATTTTCGTCATATAAATCAGTAATTGCATATGGACTGGATAAATTCAATTTATCAATCATATTTTTGCACAAATAAACTTTATCTCTAAGATAACGGATTGGCATGAAAACATCTATTTTCTTAGAAATATTTTGTGATTCTTTTTTAATGAATTTCTCTTCTAGCAATTCAATATCTAATCTTTTAAAATCATCTTCCAATGTATTTTCTGCTTCATCAGGAGTTCTAAACCTAATTAGTGGCATAGAATAACCTGTAGGTTTGATTCGTGGATGGCTTATAAAATGAGACTGGCTGACAATCATGTTCCAAAGTTTGTCTGATTTCTTATCATTTAAGCGTTTACCATTTTCAATTAGAACAATCTTTGTATATTCTCTTTCCACAACCTCAGACTCTAAACTATAATGCCACTCTATAAAATCGTTATACGGAATAATATCAGCATCAGGAATTTCTGATTCATGTATATTTGTTGTATAAGGAATACTATTGTTAGCTCGCCCTAATTCAGTTTTAATAGTAAAGGCTTGCCTTGCATCCTCCAAATCTTTATTCTTTACAAATACAGTATCTACTTTAAAATAGATTTGTCTTTCTTTTAATTTTTTATTCTGGTGTACCAAACTATGCAGTAAAACCCAATCGCCAATTTTTTCTTGAAAAGAATTTCTTTCCAGGTATTCTGTTATATCCGGTATTGAATGATCATTACACCATTTATTTAAAGAAATATTGCTATTAATAAAATCTCTTTTAACAAATCTTATATGAGACAAACATCCATCATCTACACTTACTAGTTCAGTTGGGTCATGTTTAATCTCGAATGACCTTAAATAACCAATATCATCATGGGAGTCGAAATGATTATGACCATCAAGATATCCGCAATATTCAAGGAATGCAATTTCAATATATTTATCTGCGTATCTTTCTGTTGAAGCAAATTTTTCATCCCAATGTTGATATTTAGCAATCTGAATATCCAATGCTCCAAATAATTTGAAATCGTATCCTAATTGATATGCTCTCCACCTCAATTTATCTAGCACAGAAACATATTTTGGCGTCTTTTTATATCTATCGCCGACACCCTTAGAAATATATGGCATTTTATATTTTTCAAAATTATAATCGATAAGAGAATTGCCATCGCTATAATCTTCTTCATTTATGTCTTTTGCTTCACTCCATTTAATTACACCTACATTTTTAAAGTTAATCTTAATTGATTCTAAATCTACTACCGTTGCAACTTCTGGAATTTTCCGAACTAAAAGTTTTAAAATATTAAAAGAATAGTTTCTAGTAATCAAATGATTCGTTTTATAAGCACCGTTTTCATGGAATACTTCATTGCTCAGAAAAACTGATAGCTCGATTAAGTGTTTTTTGAGGTCATCTCTTGAATCTTTAATTAAGAATATAATACTATTGTACAACACTAAAATCATCCATTCAAATACTGAAGGATCATTAATTTTTGCTGAAGAATAAAACTCTTTTAAAAAGAGTTCAGGGAATTTTATTGCGAATTGATATAGTGCATTACTTGATTTACCCTTTAGCGTTTTGTTAGTTGAAGTGAAAATCCATTTTAAATAATCTGCAACTAAATAAATTTTTTCTTTTTGTTCTTCTGTTAATGAAGAGCTAACCTGTAAAGATTCGAATTCGATAATTATATCCGATAAAAAATCTTCATTTAAGTTTCTGAGGTATTCGGACCAGGTAATATCTCTCTCACTCATCGATAATTCGGCTAATCTTGACGACCAAAAATTAAAATTAAAGGGATGGTTGCTAACGAATAGCACATCTTCACTTAAGCTGATAAGTTTGATCAGATTTCCTGAGTTACGTGATAATATTTTAAAGTAATCAACTTGTTTGCTAGGTATGTATTCAGGCGAAAGCAAAATTGTAGCTCCAATAGATTTTTCAAATAGCAGTTTTTCTGCTGCTGATTGTTCTTTAATAGGCTTCCTGATCAAGTCATGGACAAATAAGCTATGTTTTATAGGTAATACGCTACATAAGCCGTCAATTATATCTTCATGATTAGGATGTAACTTATTGTAATCATCGCTTATTAACAATTCAATTTGATCACTATTAAAAAAGTGCTTAAAGTTCATGATACTATCAACTAGGTATTTGGCGATAAAGTAACCAGTCATAAGATCATAAGTTAAAAAAACGTGTTCTTCACCGTTATGCCAATTACGGATAAATAGTAACTCTTCATCAAGTAAAGCCTTCGTAATAGAATATTTATAATCAATATCAGATCGACCATCTGCAATTATTATTAATTCATCTAAAGGAAATGCTCGAAGGTGTTTTTGCCACAACTGTTCTGCAATTTCAGATAGAACCTTAGATGCTAGTTTTCTATTGTTAGCTGTTGGTGCTAATTTGCTAGCCTTTTTTATTCTCTTAAAAACATTGTCATCACATAAACTAACGAAGCTTTCAAAAATCGAATATATCGAGTCGAAACCCAAGGTAGCTTCTTTAATCTCTTTTCTCTCAATATTAACAGATTCACAAAACAGTTTTAGGTACAGAGGTTTCTTGAACCGCTCTAGTGCCAAAAAAGAAAGGTCAGCTTGAATTTTGTAGTGATTAAAGTAATTCCTAATTAATTTCTTTTTATCTCCTTGATTTGTAAAACCGTAAATTGGATGGAATCTTTTATCATCACTTTTTATCTCGCCCCAGATTTCTGTTTGATAAGATGTTCGACAAGTAGTTAGCAAAACCAAATTTTTCCGATGTAAGAACTCGATTTCTAACTGCGGAAGATCTAATTTAATGCGATCGTTAAAAAATCCTTGAGCGTCGACCGCCTCATTTAGCCCATCCAGTACAACTGGAATTCGTCTATCATAAATTTTTCCCAGTTCATCTAGGCAATCCAATAAGTCTTCAAAATTATATTCTGATTTAATATCAAGGTTTGTTAAAATTTGATCGCTTAGCGGATTTGCTCCAGTAAACCATATTGCTGGGATATAAATTGCAGGTAATTGAGCTGATAGATATTCTTTAACCAAAGCCACTGAAAAGTTTGTCTTACCATCTCCACCATTTCCTAAATAATGAGCTGAACGCCATTTAATAGGTATTTCACAATAAGAAACGTAATATTTAAGTTCCTCAATAAATTCTTTGTAGACAGTTTCGATTTTGCGAATTCTACTCCATTGTTCTATATTTTCTTTCTTCTGCTCTTCAGTAGTTTCCTGTATATTCGCATTGTGCCAATTTATTCGAAACTCATCCAGTCCGTCTCTTATTGACGTAAAAAACATGATTTCGTCTTCATATTTTTCACCAATAAGTTTCTCAAAATTATTTGGAGTAATGTTTTTTAAACGTTCTTTCAGTTTTGGGAGAAGTTTATCAATTTCAACGTTAAATTCTGTATAGCGTTCAATGTATTCATTGAACAGTGGTCGCCATTGGTCATTTGTGTAATTTAAATTCTTAAGTTTAACTTGTACATCTTCATAAAGATCATCTAATTTTCTCAGATAGTAGTTTATTCGTTGTTCTACAAATTTTTCGTTGCAAAGAATAGGGTTTACATAGTAGTATTCAAACTCATCATTTGGAACGTATAACAAATCATCGAACTTATTCTTAACTACGCTAAATGATCTTTCAAATGCTTTATTAAACCATTCAGAAGACAACTCTAACTCATTAAAAAAAGATTGTTTTAATCCATTGAACTTTGGTTGGTTTATTTTTTCATGCAAGAAACTTTGGTTCCATACCACAATTTTCGCTGGATACGCTTTTGGTATATGTTTTATAAGTTCAGTTTTCACCCACTCATCTTCCTCTGGTGTCAAATCTATTGTTAAACACAGATACCAAATGTTTAATTTTGAGTGTTTATCAGTGGCTCTTTTGAGAGAAGAAATAATAGACGATTTTCTTCCGCTTACACTTAGTCTAGCTAAACCTTCATAGTATTTTGCCTGCCATTCCCACTCACTACCATCGGGCATCGTCAGATAAAATTCTACACCGTCCCCACCTCCGCTATCATCTACTGGAGTAAAACTACCTTCAGAACTATACAATCGTGAGGCTACTTGATAACAAAGTTGTTCGAAACTTTTGGATTTTGTTGCTTTATACGGTTGAAGTTTATTCCAATCAATAATCATTGAATATCTAGGTTCTATAATTAATTATAAATATACTTTCATCTCGTCAGTTGAAAAGAAACACTATCTATCCAACAGACTAATTTACTTCACTATACATTCCTTTTACCTCTAGATAAATCAGAAATTGAAAGCTAAAATTTAAATACTAGCCTTAATTTACCTTCCAAAGGTTTAGCTTATAAATTAAATGTATCTTATAATTAAGAATAAAACAACAGTTTTATTCTTAATTTATTAATAGCATGTTATTACATTAAGGTTATTAAGTTATAAACAAGGAAAAATTTTAAAAAGATTATATGAATCTTTCACTACTATCAAAGTTCAATTATCCTTTCTATCCCTATCTACTCTAAAAATGTTTCATCGTGTGATACAACAATTAATGTTCCCCGATATTCATTAATGGCTACCGTTAAAATTTCTATGTTTTGAATATCCCCAACTGTCTGAAGAGTTAAGCGTAGCGCTCTTCGGATTCTTTAATAAAAAAGAGTCTCCAGACTCTAGTAAAACAATGATTGCAATCCCATACCGATTTACTAAAGCATAAAAAAACCCTCATAAAATTTATGAAGGCTTTTGTTTGTTTAACGCCTTAAAGTTTAATCGCTAATAATTCATTAGCTAAAGCGTGAAGACCATATTCAATTTTTTGGGCTTGTGTTGCTCTTGGTTTTTTTAATCCTGAAGCATAATGTTGCAACTGCTTCTGATTAATCCCTGTAATCCGCTCTAAAGCAGCGTTTGTAAAAATACCTTTGTAGTAGTTCAATAAACTTTCTGTATCAAATTGATAAACCAATTCATAGTCTCCCTTTAAGAGATCTGGAATATCTTGATTGTACTCCTTATAAAGCGCAATAGCGTCTATAATTGATTGTTTTGCTTCTGCAACAGTTTCTCCTCCACCATAAATGCCTTCTAAATTCTCGGCAAACGAGCTGTATAAATCTGCAGACCTCTCGATGATTACTTTTACCTGTTTCATGTGACTAGTAAAATTTTTAGTGGAGACACCATAGTCTCCATTATTGTTTAATTATTAGAGCAAGCTATCAGTAGCGGCTCATTAGTAAAAAGAGTTGAGCTTATTTAAGTTCCATCTCTTTTATTATTTTTAATCTTAATCCTTCCCCTATCTCTTTTGCTCCATGATATGGAACTGGATAGGTTCTGCCATCTTTCTCATAGATGTAATGACTACCTGCCGTTCTGATGTGATACCATCCATTTTATTTGATTTTGCGATGCAACTCTTTTGATTTCATGTTTATTCATTGTTGTACTAGGTTGATTTTCCAACACAAAGGTAGTCATTATACTACCGTTTGCAAATTTATTTTATTTAAAAAACGTTAATTTAAACATCAGTAGTTAAAATAATTAGAGTAAATCGCAATTCTTTGCTTAAGCAGACACCACCCACAACTGTCTGAAGAGTTAAGCGTAGCGCTCTTCGGATTTTTTTTATAGAAAAGAGTCTCCAGACTCTTAAGACAAGACAATATCATTTTTCGACATCCAATTTTTTTTTTAATGATTAGGGAGTTTGGAAACTCCTAACTATTGTTTAATCCAGAGAGACGTTGCACTTAACGCTCTGGATAGGTAGGAAGCTAATTGCTTGGCAATTTCCTTAGCAACTGATCACAGTTCAATTATCCGATCTATCTCAATCTCCTCTAAAAAATTTTCATCGTGTGATACAACAATTAAATTCCCTCGATATTCATTACTAGCTGCCGTTAAAATTTCTATGTTTTGAATGTGTAAATTATTTTTCGGTTCATCTAATATAATGATGTCTGGCAATTGATTGCTGATGGTTAAACAACACAGTATCAATCGCATTTTTTCACTTCCGCTCATAGCAACACATGGTTTATCTCAATTCTTCAATATAAAAACCTCCCCCAACCCCCTCCTAAGGGGGGAACTTGTCACATGGAAACCTTTTTCAATGATGGGATAAGATGAAGCGAACAAACCTTATACCCTCAATATTCCCTGAACGTAGGATGAGGCTCTCCCCGTCAACTCGCAGAGCACTCATAGCCATTACATCAATCAAAGGTCAGGGTTTTTAGCTATATTAAGCTGACAGAAAGCTAGATACATCAAGTATTTATTTGCAAAATTTATTTTAGATTAGTAAATTTAACCAAACAAAAAACATTTATCAATGGCAATTAGTAACAATCCCCTATTAAAAGGTGTGCATGGGCATATCGACAAAACCGTTGTGGTAAAGCAATACCCATCAGGTAAAACAGTACTTACGGCTTATCCAGATATGAGTAAAGTGAAACTCAGTAAGGCACAATTGGCAGCAAAAGCAGATTTTGGCAAAGCGGTTTTATATGCAAAATCCATCATTCATAATGATGAAAAAAAGAAGGAAGCGACGCAGCGCTTAACAGAAAGAAAAGGGTTATTATACCATGCCCTTATTGCAGAATATATGCGGAATTTGAAATTGCAAAAAGCCTAAGATTTCTTGGGATTTCTCCTACCCCGCTTCGACCCCTCTTCGGTCATCCTACGTTCAACATCGAAGAATTCCCGAAGAAATCTCCTAGCAGACCCTAAGAAAGGTTGATCTTAAAGATGCTGCTCTATAAAAAGATACTATAATTACCCAACTGTCTGAAGAGTTAAGCGTAGCGCCCTTCGGATTTTTTTAATAAAAAAGAGTCTCCAGACGCTATAGACAAGACAATATCATTTTTCGAAATCCAAATTTTTCATTAATGATTAGGGAGTTTGGAAACTCCTAACTATTGTTTAATCCAGAGGTTGCACTTAACGCTCTCTACAGGTAGGATGTTATTTTAACAAATAGATATCTCCTCGCTCACTCGTCGATATGACGCGTATTGCAGAGCCGCCACAACCAGTACCGTCATCTCGATTCGCCTATTTAGCGGAGAGAAATCTCATATGTATTAAATTCGATTCTGCTCATCTATTTTAACTTTTGTAAAATGTTCAACAAGTTTCTTTTACATTTTAATCGCTCAATACTCAATATAACTTGCTCAACAATTATATCATCTTTTTTCCAGTAAAATTCTACTTTCACATGTAAACTAAAGTAGCTTATAGTTTACATTTAAACTGAGATGTAAACTAAATCTATATTTTAAAAACTGATTTATCTGTCAGAATTTATTTTAACGCCTTGCTTATAAATTCCTTGGTATATTATTTGAGTAAAGAATTGCCATGAGCCATTACTTTTTATTGATTACCCTTATTGGTTTAATTGCCTTAAGCATGGCTTGGATACCTGCATTCAGTAAAAAAATTGGCATTTCTTACGCACTCATTTACCTCTTATTGGGAGTGATTTTGTATTTAATTTTTCCTGGGATATTACCCCTACCCGATCCTCAGGCTAACGAAACCTTTACTATACATGCTACAGAAGTTTTGGTAATTATTAGCTTAATGGGCACTGGGATAAAAATTGACCGTCCGTTTACCTTTAAAAATTGGAAAGCGCCACTCCGTTTAGTATTTATTGCCATGATCGTTTGTATGGGCGTCACCGTTTTGTACGGAAATTCTATTTTAGGTTTTGATTTGGCGTCTGCTGTTTTATTAGCAGCGGTTTTAGCACCTACAGATCCTGTTTTAGCATCAGACGTACAAGTTGGACCGCCTAATGATAAAGAAGTTTCTGAAACAAAATTTGCTTTAACAGCAGAAGCAGGAATAAACGATGGAATGGCTTTCCCATTTACTTTTTTAGCCATTACATTAGCTATGATGGCCCAAAACATGAATGGAAGTATTTCCAATTGGTTTGGGATTGATGTTGTTTACCGCATTTTAGTAGGTTTTGCAATTGGCTTTTTAAGCGGCAAATTAATAGGCTTTTTATTGTTTGACCTTACTAAAAAGTTCGAGTTTTTTAAAACCAGAGAAGGCTTTTTGGCCATTTCCTTAACCTTAGCTGTTTACGGAGCAACCGAGTTAGCTGTTGGTTATGGTTTTATTGCTGTTTTTGTCTGTGCTATCACTTTAAGGGCCGCCGAACGTAAACACGATTACCACAGAAATTTACATTCATTTACAGAGCAAATTGAAAAACTTTTAGTAGCCGTGATGTTGGTTTTCTTTGGCGGAAGCTTAGTTACTGGTATTTTAGATGCGTTAACTTGGCAAATGGCTATTTTTAGTATTTTGTTTCTACTAATTATTAGGCCGGTTAGTGCTTATTTAAGTCTTTTTAATATAAAACTAAAGAAATACGAAAGGTTTGCGATAAGTTTTTATGGCATAAGAGGAATGGGTTCTGTTTTCTACTTGGCTTATGCTATGCACACCATTAAATTTGATTATGAAAATGAACTTTGGGCAATAGTTGCATTTACCATATTACTTTCGCTTATTTTACATGGTTTTACTGCTACCAAAATCTTCGGGAAATTAGATAAGAGCAATAAAGCATTAACTGAAAATTAATTTCAAAAAATGTTTTTATTTTATGCTATGCCGTAATTAAAACCACTACAAAACTCAAAAATTATAACTAGTAACCTGAACTCGATTATTATTGAGGATTAATTTTACACATTTTAGTCAAACTACAAACGTTAATTAACGTAAAATTCGCCCTTGGCTGGTGCGGAATAGATGAAACTGCTAAAGCACTTCCATTTATAGCATCAGGCGCAGGCGAGAGTTTTTGGGAACTTTTTTCGGAAAAAAGTGCCTGCCAGTGCCCGGCATGAGGGCAGGAAATACAAGTATTCTTGAAAGCTCTAAATAGAAAATAAATAACCTGAAAAAAGCTTGTGCGGTAGGGGTTTGAGTTTAAATATATGATTATTAACATTTAAATATGAATTAATAATCGAACTGAGGTTAGTAGACAACTACTAGATAATAGACACTTCTCCCTCTTTGGTATGACTTTATAAAAAGAGTTTCCCACGTATGAACATCACCGCCATAAACTCCGCTAAAAATCCAAAACAACATTCTTAAAATACACTAAGGTTCCAAAAATCAGGTTTTTTGAAAATAATTTTTAAAAAGCATTTGTTCGCTAATTGTTCGCACCTTGCTCGTAACACCTTCGCAAAATGGGTACTTTTTGCGAAAAAGTGGCGAACATGGCATGGAGAAAACCCGAACAAGGTAATTTTTTCATTTTTAATACGCCAAATAATAGCTTTAAAAAAATAATTAATTTCAAGCGCATTTTAAAGCGTGTGAGGATTATTCATGGTAATTCCTTTCTTACTCACAGCGAAACACCAAATTTAACGCGGAGTAGCTTAAATCACCGGATTTATTAGCTTGATTCTCTTAATCTTTAATAAAAGACTTTCCATTTACAAAAAGCCCTTCAATATTGGTTTTTTTAAACTAAGCCGCTCTTTTTCTTATTTTTAACGCTATCATATTGCTACCAACAACCAAACCCTTTACCTCTTACGATTCCCTCGCATATTTATTGGCCAAAAAACCAGCTACAATGAGTTGAAAAGCATGGTACAGCATAATAGGTAATAAGATAATGCCCATTTGTGGTGATAAAGGGAACAACACTTTAGACATCACCGTTCCGTGTACCAAAGATTTTTTTGAACCACAAAACAAACAGGTGATCCGATCTTCTCGGTTAAAGCCTAATAACCTACTAGAAATAATAATTAGGATGAAGACAGCAAAAAACAAGAGCGCTACAAATGCATACAAGCTTGCTAAATCTTTCAACTGTAAAGCATCAAAAATATGTGTGCTAAAGGATTCACAAAAGGCTGTATAAACAATAATGAGGATGATGGATTGATCAAATTTTTTAAGTAATGTATGATGCTTTTCTGCAAAGCTTCCCCACTTTTGGTGCAACAAAAAACCTAAAATGACAGGGAGCAGTATCTGCACAAATAATTTTATGATGATACCCCCTAACGGAAAATCTTGCCCTGTTCTTTCGTCATTCATCCAAACCTCCATCCATAAAGGAGTAATAAAAATGCCCAACAGACTAGAAATACTGGCATTAAAAATAGCTGCTGGAATATTCCCTTTAGCAATAGAAACCATCACCACGGATGAAGATACTGTTGATGGTAATGCGGCTAAATAAAAAATACCCAACCAAACAGACGGACTTTGCAAGCTTGGGAATAAATAATGCAGCAGCAATACCAATAGCGGAAACAGCACAAATGTGGAAAAGTGAACCATTAAGTGAAGTTTCCAATTAGATAAACCAGCTTTTAGCTTTTCGGGATTGAGCTTTAATCCATAAAAAAAGAAAATCACCGACACACCATAATTCGCTATTTTAGCTAAAGGGACCGGGCTTTCAGAAGAACCTCCAAATGGATATACAAAAGCTAAAACAATCATCCCAATAATGGCGATTAAGAAACCATCAATTCCAAAATTGGAAGCTTTCCCTTTAAAATTATGGAGTTGCTGTAACATGGACTAATATAAAAATGCATTGCAAAATTAAAGTGGCTAGTGTTGCAATTTTAGCCAAAATTAAAATAGGCTGTGCACCGCCAAATATAAATGCCTATTTTTTCTCTTAATTTTGATTTCAATCATTATCTACTTTTTTACGATAGCTCCAATAAAAAGCAATAGAACCAACTAACTAAAAACTAACTACCCAGAAATAGCATCAATAATATCATACTGCGTAATAATCTCAATTTTCCCGGAGGTATCTTCTACCAAAACAGCAGAATTTTCTTTGTTAATTAAGCCAGATATTTTATCAATAGATGTATTTAAATCTACAAAAGGAAAAGAAGCCGTTTGGATACTCTCTACTTTAGCAGATTTTACCGCGGGGTTTTCTAATAATGCATTTAAAACATCACTTTCAGTAATTCTACCTACAACCATACCTTGTTGTGTAACCGGTATTTGAGAAATATTTAAAGATTTCATGGTATTAATGGCTTCCAAAACTGTTTTATCGCTATCAATAGTGACCATTTCTTGAGGCTCTCTTTTGGCTAAAATAGATTTTGCAGTTAATTTTTCATCTACTAAAAAACCTCTTTCTCGCAACCAATCATCATTAAACATTTTACCCATGTAACGTGTTCCATGATCATGAAAAATAACCACCACCACATCATCCTTTTTTAAATGAGCTTTTAATTGTAATAAACCAGCAATTGCCGCTCCGGCAGAATTTCCAACAAAAATCCCCTCTTTACGGGCAATATCTCGCGTCATTAAAGCTGCGTCTTTATCGGTTACTTTTTCAAATTTATCTATAATGTTAAAGTCAACATTCTTAGGTAAAAAATCTTCTCCAATTCCTTCAGTGATATAAGGGTAAATCTCTTTTTCATCAAAAATACCCGTCTCTTTGTATTTCTTAAAAACAGAGCCATAGGTATCAATTCCCCATACTTTAATGTTAGGGTTTTTCTCTTTCAAATATTTCCCTGTTCCAGATGCTGTACCGCCAGTACCAACGCCAACCACCAAATGCGTGATTTTACCTTCTGTTTGTTCCCAAATTTCTGGCCCTGTTTGTTCGTAATGCGCTAAAGAATTTGCCAAATTATCGTACTGGTTTGGTTTCCAAGAATTTGGGGTTTCTTTCTCTAACCTTGATGATACAGAATAATAGGAACGGGGGTCATCTGGTTCAACATCTGTTGGGCAAACCACCACCTCGGCACCAAAAGCTTTTAAAGCATCCACTTTTTCTTTTGATTGTTTATCTGTTGTTGTAAAAATACATTTATAGCCTTTAATAACTGCTGCAATGGCCAAACCCATACCGGTGTTGCCAGACGTACCTTCTATAATTGTTCCGCCTGGTTTTAAAGCACCGCTTTTTTCAGCTTCCTCAATCATTTTTAGAGCCATACGGTCTTTAATAGAATTTCCTGGGTTTGTAGTTTCTACCTTGGCTAAAACAGTTGCGTCAATTTCTTTAACAATTTTATTGAGCTTAACCAAAGGTGTATTTCCTATTGTTTCTAATATATTATTATACCACATGTGATAAAGTTAATCAAATTAAGGCTGTTTTACTTTAGTTAAACTCGCATAAAATATAAAAACAAACATTATTTTAACAATCTGATTTATCAAAAACATTATTGGGTTTAAAGATAAAATATGGGCTATTTCCAAATTAAATATTAGCGAAAAGCTAAGTATTAGCTAATCCATCTTTCTTTTTTTTATAAACTTATACCGTAACCTAATTTTTATTAGAAGTTAAATTTTTTGGCATAAAATTTAACAGTTGTAAGCTAAAATATTGTTATGTTAATTAGTAGAAATTTAAAACTAAAACTTATCCTATTTTACACATGGAAGAGTTTATTGTATTACACTTTGTTAGCCATTGCTGTATTTTTATTGCATGATTACTATAAAATAATTGACTTAAGTATTCCCTTTAACACCATTACCGCCTTAAGTACTGCTTTAGCAATATTTTTAGGCTTTAAAAACAACTATGCTTATGACAGATGGTGGGAAGCCCGCAAAGTTTGGGGACTTTTAGTAAATTACAGTAGGGTTTGGGAACGTGAAGTTAGGATTTTAATTGGCAAAAATGATTTGGAAGACCAAACAGAGATTAACTCTTTAAAGCGAAAACTAGTTTTTAGGCATATTGGTTTTGTAAATGCATTGCGTGTTTATTTACGTAAAACTAATGGCTTTATTAATAAAAAAGTTGAATTATTTGAAGAAGAAAATCAATATGTAGAAGTTAAAAACTACCTCGATCCGGTAGAATTTGTTCATTTTTACAACAAAAATAACCCCCCAAATTATTTATTAAACGAACAAGGAAAAGATTTAAAAAATGCTTACGATAAAAACTGGATTAAAGAATATCATTTAATAAGATTGGAAGAAACTTTAATTGAGTTTAATAACATTCAAGGGATGTGCGAGAGAATAAAAAACACACCTTTTTTGAGACAATATAGTTTCTTTTCAAGAGTTTTTGTTTTTATACACGCGTCTTTAATTCCTTTTGCTTTTGTAAGTGGTGATTTGCATTTAGCAATGATTCCTATTTCTGTAGCTATTTCTTTTGTGTTTTTAGCTTTAGATTTAATTGGCGAAAGAACAGAAGATCCTTTTGAAAACCGATTAGAAGATGTTTCTATGACTGCACTTTGTACAGCAATAGAAAGAGACTTAAAGGAAAGTATTGAAGAACCATCTTTACCAGAGAAAATAAAATCAAATGCAGATGGTGTTTTAATGTAATCATATCAATAATATATCCCCTTCGCAAAAGCCGATAAAAAAAAAGCCATTCCGAAAAATCGAAATGGCTTTTTTAAAGAAAATCTAAAATTAGATAGACTTAATGATATCTCTTAAACCTAAAGCTTTAATGATAGCTCTGTATCTGTTAATATCTTTTTTGAAAAGGTAAGCTAATAAAGCTCTTCTTTTACCTACTAATTTTTGTAATGATAACTGAGTAGAAAAATCTTTTTTGTTTTTCTTTAAGTGACCAGTTAAATGTGCAATTCTGTAAGTGAATAATGCTACCTGACCCTCTGCAGAACCTGTGTTAGTTTCTACTTCTCCGTGTTGTGCGAAGATTTCTTTCTTCTTTTCTGTACTTAAATACATTCTTGAATAATATTAAAGTTGTTAAAATTCATTTTTTAACAGGCTGCAAATGTAAGCTTATTTATTTATTATTCAAACAATTAATTGGCAAAATTATCTAAATCTAAAGTCCAATCGTAGCTACCATAATTTAATTTAGGGTTGCTTTCTTCTGGTATCAATTTAAATTCTTTTAAAATTTTCTTAGTGCCAAATTTTCCACCAAAATCTCCTCTAAACCAGCTTGTAAGTGTAGATGTGGTAACAACATCTTTAGCATTATCATATTTGGTATATTGGGTTAGGTAAACTTTTGTAGCATTTTGTAATTGGTTATTAACTGTTTTAGCTTCATAAATTCTAACCGGCGGGCAACTTTTAGCACCGCAGTTAATTGCAAAATGAATACGATAGTCTCTATTTTTAACTCTCAAATTTCGCTCAAAGCCTGATGGAAATAACTTGCCAACATAACCTAAACCAAATTTGAACTGAGATTTCCTAATCATTCCATTCTCAATATCATCAAAACTTAAAACATTGCCAGCAATTTCAACCTGTTTTTTTCCAAAAAAAGCAGTTCTATCGTCAAATAGTTTTTTATCGTTTTTAAGAATAGCTATAATATATCCGTTGTAAATATTTATCCAAAAGGCTTTTCTTTGTTCATCTAATGGTAAACCTTCTTCTAATTCCTTTTCACTAATATTTGCCAAGGTTGTTTGAATAGCGGCAACATCTTTATTAGCTTTTAAGTTGCTTAAAAGATTTTCTGATAATATGTTAAATTTTGTTGTTGCAATTGGATTTTCATTTACTGATGGTTTTTTAATACCGCAGCTGCCCATAATAGCAAAAACAATAAGAATTGTTAAAGTTTTCATTGTATTAATTTTCATAATTTGGAATCTTATTTTTATATAAAGACGTAATTTAATATAACTTGGTTTTTTATTTACGCAAATTGTAAATTACAAAGGGCAATTATTAATATGTTTTTAAGTATAATTATTCCAACATATAACGAGAGCGAAAATATTTCGAATCTTATCACGCTATTACAAAAATCTCACCATAAAAACTTAGAATTAATTGTAATTGATGGGGGAAGTTCAGATAATACAGAAGCTGTAGTAAATTCTTTAGGCGTTCAATTTTACAAATCGCCAAGAAAAGGAAGAGCACTGCAATTAAATTATGGTGCAAGCAAAAGCAAAGGAGATGTTTTATATTTTGTACATGCAGACACTTTGCCTCCAGAAAGCTATTTAGAAGACATAGAAAATGCTTTATCAGAAAAATTTAAGATAGGATGTTACCGCTTTAGGTTTAATTCTAATAAAAAAATGTTAAAGTTTAATGCATTTTGCACTCGTTTTGATAGGTTAATGTTTAGAGGGGGAGATCAATCTCTTTTTATTACTAAAGAGTTATTTACACAATTGGGTGGTTATTGCGAAAATCATAAAATAATGGAAGATTATGACATTATTATAAGAGCCAGAAAAACAGAACGCTTTAAAATTATACCCAAAGATGTAATAGTTTCTGCTAGAAAGTACGATTTTAACAGTTACCTAAAAGTGAATATTGCTAACTTAATTGCTTTTACAATGTATTACGCAAAAGCAGATCATGATAGGATCATAAGTGTTTACAAAAAGCTATTGAATCATCAAAAAAACGAATTGAAATATTAATTTATGGAGAAAAAGATTTGTGGCATACAGCAAATAGGTTTAGGATGTAGTGATATTCAACAATCGTGGAAATGGTATCGTAAATATTTTAATATGGATGTCCCTGTTTTTGAAGATATAGCAGAAGCCGCTTTGATGACACAATATACAGGCAACAAAGTGCATAAACGCCATGCCATTTTAGCCATGAATATGCAAGGAGGAGGTGGTTTTGAACTTTGGCAATTTACCAATCGTAAACCTGCAATAGGTGCCCAAGATTTGAAGATTGGAGATTTTGGCATCAACATGATTAAAATTAAGTGCAGAGACGTAGCCCAAACTTTTGATTCTTTTAAAAAAGAAAATCTGAACCTTAAAAGCAGTTTACAAAAATCGCCGGAAGGTAAACTACATTTTTACATTGCAGACCCTTACCAAAATTTATTCGAAATTACAGAAAGCGAAAGTTGGTTTAGTAAAGACAAGAATTTAACGGGTGGTGTTTGTGGTATTACCATCGGTGTTTCTGATATAGAAAAATCTTTGAAATTATATAGAGATGCTTTAGGTTACGATGTAATTGTTTATGATGAAACCGATGAATTTGAGGATTTAAAAGATTTAAACGAAGCTAAAACAAAATTTAGAAGAGTACTACTTAAACACTCGGAAACAAAATCTGGAGGATTTAGTAGGCTTTATGGTGATACAGAAATAGAGCTATTACAAAGAACAGATAACACTGCAACTAAAATTTACAAAAACCGTTATTGGGGTGATGTAGGATTTATACATGTTTGTTTTGATGTAATTGGCATGAAGGCTTTAAAACAACAATGTGCAAAAGCCGGTTTTAACTTTACAGTTGATAGTGAAAATAGTTTCGATATGGGTAAAGCTGCTGGTCATTTCGCATACATTGCCGACCCTGATGGTACATTAATAGAATTTGTAGAAACCCACAAAGTACCTATTTTAAAAAAATTAGGAATCTATTTAAACCTGAGAAACAGAAATCCTGATAAAAATTTACCCAACTGGTTGGTGAAATGTTTGGCTTTTGCCAGAGTTAAAGATTGATATATTTTGTAATTTCTCCTCTTAATCTTTTTAGTTCTTCTATTTTTTCCTTCTTTATTTTAGGATTATTTTGTTGTCTAAAAAGATTAAATTCTGAGAAGTTAATATAGTACAAGCCAAACAAACCTGCTATAATTGCTACTGAAAACAAGTAATTATGAAACCCATAATTCAGAAAAAAACTAATGGTAAATATGTAGAGTGGATACATAGCCAATGACAAAACCATACGCACAGAACTTTTGAACTGTCTTTCCTTTATTTTGGTATTGATAGTGTTTTCTAAAAAATGAGAAGGAATAGCATTGAGTATGTAACCAAGTATATAAAAAGGAAAAGTTAATCCGGCTTTAAATTTAGATAAGCTATTTTTAGCAACAGCCGCATCTTTAACTTCTTCGGTTTTTAAATAATTGAAATAGAGTAGCACCTTTTGTCTTATTTCTTCAAAAACTTGCATATCGCTAATTCTTAAATTTTCTAACTCTGCTATTGTTGCGATTTGCTTATTTAAAAATGATTCCTCTAATAGCAAATCATCATTTCTTTTCATTTCTAAAACAGCTTCATAAAAAAAATCATCTTCAATTTTTTCTATATAAACCATATTCTTACGTAATAAATCGTAAGTGCTTTTCATTAACAGTTTATTAAATTCAAATTCGTTTTTGTTTGCTAAAACTTTAATGTCGTTTACTAAAATAGGTTCAGCAAAAGTTAAACTTGCTTCGGTATAAAATTCATCTGGTTTGCTGTAATTTAAGGTAATGGCTTGCACTCTTAAATTAGGCAAATCTGCATTAAACGCTAAATGAACAAAACCTGTTTTAAAAGCTCTTAACCGTTTTTCAATCACACAATTTCCTTCCGGAAAAATCACTATTGCTCCATTATTACTTAAAATTTCTTGGCATTTCAAAAAAACCGCATCATTATTCTTTAGTGCTTCTCTCCCATCCCTAATTCTATAAATTGGCATCATATTTAATTGTCCAAAAAACCAACGCTTAAAAGGGGTATTAAAAACATCAGACCTTACTAAGAAATGCAATTTTCTTTTACAGTTTATAGCAATCAAAATAGCATCCATAAAAGAATTACCATGGTTTGCGCAAATGATAACAGGATGCTTGTTTTCAAATTTATCAGGATTGAATAACCTTATTTTCTTGAAATAGAAATAACAAGTGATTTTTATAAGTGCATGAAATAGGCAATATATCATATTTTAATTAGCCTTAAAACTAATCATTCTTTATGATGAAGAAAGAACAAAAAATCAACTTACCTGTAAAGCGAAATTTTACTTAAATACAGCTTTTAATGTGATAACCAGCTGTTCGACATGTCCAGCTGTTCGAAATGTTCCGAAGGGCATGTCGAACTTTTTAATAAGGTGGATTTGTAATCCACTTAACCAAAATTAACAAGTTCTAATAAACCTTCTCTAACACCATAAATTTGCCCACAACTACTATAAAGATAATCTTCTTCTTTTTCAACTAAACCTGCTCTAACTGGGTTAAAGTGAATATAATCTTGCTTAATATTAAAAAATTTTAATTCGATTATTTCTTCTGCGTGATAACCTTCCTGCCAAAATAAAATTGATTCTTCCTTTTTCAACAACCATAACATCCAGTTTTTCCTGCTATCTTTGGGGTTGGCTTCAATTGCCTCCGTAATTTTGGTTGCCGTAAATTTTTTGAAATCTCTAATGATATCACTCAAATTATCCTTATTTGTACCAATAATGAAGTGAATATGGTTTGTCATCACAACCTATGAAAATATCTCTAAACCTTTATTTTTTTGGTAATATTTTAGACTTTCTAACAATATGTTCACATAATCTTTTCGTGTAAAAACATCCACCCATTGGTTTACTGAACAAGTAATAAAATAAATACCTTGTTGGTTGTAAATTCTATAGGTAAAGCCATATTTAAATATTGCGTTTTAAAATTTAATATGCAAATTAATTGGTTATTGGGGGATTGGAAATCCCCTTTATTTATGAGTTCGACATGCCCTTTGGAACATGTCGAACAGCGAAAACCTGAATCAAAAACATAATTAAAATACTTATTCCTATTCAATAAATTTTTACTTTCGGTTTATAATGCAAAAAAGCAAAATCATCACTCACTTTAACAATTTGTATGCACTTAATAAAGAACAAAAACTTTATTTAACGGTGCATAGTAAGAGGTTCGAGATTATTTTAAATTGGTTAAGAAATAAAGATTTAAAAACTGCTTTAGATATTGGCCCTTCTTTTTTGAGCGAATTATTGTATCCTAAATTTCAACATCATCTTTATTTAATGGGTTTTGATAGTGAAAATAGTTTAGGTGGCCATTTAGTAAGTAATACCATCATCAAAAAAACAAATTTTATTGCGCAAGATTTAAACTTTTTAGATACACATAAAATCACAGAAAAATTTGATCTGATTATTTGTGCTGAAGTGCTAGAACATTTATATACATCCCCAAATAAATTATTTAGAAACCTATTTTCGCTAATTAATAAAGAAGGCTATTTAATTATACAAACCCCAAATGCGGTAGCTTTACGCAAAAGGTTATTGATGGTATTTGGCAAAAACCCCTTTGAAATTCCTAGAGAAAATTTGGAAAATCCTGGTCATTATAGAGAGTACACATTAAAAGAGCTAAAAACAATGGCGCTAAAAAGTGGCTTTACTATTGATACAGTAATACAAGATGAATATTTTGAATATCCATCTTTACTTTCCAAAACTTACCGAATGTTTAAAAAAATAATTCCGCCCGGATTAAGAAGTGGAATAACATTAATACTAAAAAAAGCTAAATAACATCATTAACACTTAGAAATAATGTTATTTGATATAAAAAATACTATTACATGACGGATATAAGATACTCAAGATTTACTACAGAACACAAAGTCCGCCCGGATGATATTGACATGTTTAACCATGTACACAACAGTATTTATTTAGATTATGTATTAGCCGCCCGTTACGAGCAAATGGAAACCTGTTACGGTATGTCTATGGAAAAGTTTTTAGAAATGGGATTTGGTTGGGTAGTAAAAACGGTTCAGATAGACTATAAACGCCCTTTAGAATTAGGAAATACTTTTTCTGTTGAAACAGGAATTACAGAAATTAATAAAAAAGGTTGCAGAATTACCTTTGATATTGTAAATCTGAAAACGAAAAAAACCAGCACAAGCGGCTGGTTTGATTTTGTAATGATTGATTTAAAAACCGGAAGAGGCGTTGAAGTAAGTGAAGAAATGATTCAACTTTATAGTATTTAAGAGCCTCACCCCAACCCTCTCCGAAGGAGAGGGAGTTAATGCAAACGCTAACTAATTAAAACTAACAACCTAACCAACCAATTAAAAACTAACAAACCAACCAACTAACCAACTAAAGCTTCTTCAATTAACAGGCTATAAAAGTCTTTCATTTTCATTCCGGCAGCTCTAACCTGTTGCGGAATAATACTATTTTCTGACTGCCCAGGAACGGTGTTAATCTCAATGAAATAAAAATCTTCAGTGAAATCCTGTAAAATAAAATCTACCCTAACCATACCTCGGCAATTTAGCTTTGCAAAAACAGCCTTTACAATCTCACCTACTTTATCGGTTGTTTCTTGTGGTAAAACTGCTGGAGTAATCTCCTCTGTCATTCCAGTAGTGTATTTAGCCTCAAAGTCAAAAAACTCTTTTGAAGACTTTATTTCAGTAATTGGTAAAACAACCACTTCTCCTTTAGTTTTGTAAATACCAACAGTAAATTCTCTGCCTTTAATAAACTCTTCTACTAAAACCTGACTGTCTTCTGCAAAAGCTTTTGCTAAAGCGCTCCTTAACTCTTCCCATTTGTTTACTTTTGACATTCCAATGCTGCTGCCACCGCTGTTTGGTTTAATAAAAAGAGGTAGTTTTAACTGGCTCTTAACTTCTTGTTCTTGTGTTTCGTTCTCACCAAAAAGTTGTATAGATTGCGCTACATTAAGACTATTAATGCCGCTTACTACTGCTTTTGTATAACCTTTATTCATTGTTAAGGCAGATGTTGTTGCATCGCAAGTAGTATATGGAATTCCTAATAAATCAAAATAACCTTGAAATTTACCATCCTCGCCAGGGCTACCATGTATAATAATGAAAACAGCATCAAATTTAATTTTAGATTCATTTACAGAAATACTAAAATCATTTTTATCAACATTCACTTTTTGGTTATTATCCAATAAATAATACCACTCCTCATCGCTAATAATTATTTTGTAAACATTATACAAATTATAATCTAATTGCGTTTCTATCTGTTTAGCACTATTTAAAGAAACCACAGATTCTCCAGTATATCCGCCCGCTAGCAGAGCAATGTTTTTTTTCATTAAAATTAATTAATTGATTGCCAATTGAGCAATGCTGTTTATAGCTCAAATATAAATTTTATCTTTAATTTTGGCTAAGTTTGAAAAATAAATAAATCCCGTAAATGAGTAAATTCTTTAAATACTTAGCAACTCCAGAATTCAGAAAGCAAGCAATAATTGCTTTTACGGTGCTTACAATATTTCTTTTTATACTGTTTTTTAGTTTGAGATATTACACTCGCCATGGTGAGGGTAAGCCAGTACCAAATTTTAGAGGTTTGAATATTGAAAAAGCTATTGAAATTTTAGAAGAGCAAGGTTTTAGGTATCAAATAGATTCGGTTTTTATTTTAGATAAACCAGCAGGTTTAGTTACAGAACAAGACCCAGATCCTAATACCAATGTTAAAGAAAACAGGATGATTTATTTAACCATTGTGAGCTCTCAAACCCCAGATGTTAATTTCCCTGATATTGAGAACAAGACCTTTATTGAAGTGAGAGCTATGTTAAGCAATTACGGACTTAAATTGGGTGATACTTCTTACAAACCAGATATTGCTAGAGATGCAGTATTATCATTTAGCTATGCTGGTCAAACACTAAGAGTGGGGCAAAAAATACCAAAAGGCAGCAGAATTGATTTGGTTTTAGGTGATGGTTATGGAGCCAGCGAGGTAGAATTACCTAATTTAGTTGGGCTAACTTTAAGCGAAGCCATGTTTTCTATTAAAGGTGCGTCTTTAACAATTGGAGACTTAAGTTATGAGGGGGTTGTACAAGATTCTGCAAATGCTGTAATTAAGTATCAATATCCATCTTATGTACCAGATTCTTTGGCTAAAGTAAGTATTGGCACCAAAATTAATTTAGTTTTAAGTAACCAAAATTAATGGAAGATATACAAGTTGAAGAATTTGCAGATTTGTTGAAATCATCAGTTAAATTACAACTAATAGATGTGCGTGAGCAATTGGAATACCATACCTATAATATTGGCGGACTCAATATTCCGTTAGGAACTTTAAGTGGATTAATTGAAGAAGATGATTTAGAATTAGACCCAAACCAACCAGTTATTGTAATTTGCCAAAGAGGTTTAAGAAGTAAAACCGCCAAGTTAATTTTAGAAAATGCTGGTTACCACCAAACAAGAAATTTAATAGGTGGTTTATTAAAATTACAAAGAGTTTTAAATACAAAATAACATTCATCACATAATTATTAATGGCTAATAAATTAAAAAAAGGAACTATAGCAGGTATTATTTTAGTATTAATATTGGTAATTACCGCTGCAATTATTATCCCAAAACTTTATGTAAAGTTTATAAAAGAGAATACCAACGTTGAACAAAAAACATACTTATACATACCAACAGGCGCAAATTTTGATCAAGTAAGAGATTCTATTGCAAAGCATAATTTATTAATAGATAGTAGCTCTTTTTATGGGCTTGCAAAAGATAGAGATTATGGTAGTAAAATAAAACCAGGTAAATATCCCTTTAAAAAAGGGATGAATAATCGGGAGATTTTAAATATGTTGGTAGCTGGTAACCAAGAACCAGTTGCAATTTCTTTCCGTAATGTGAGGCTAAAAAACAACCTTGCCGGCATGGTTTCAAAAAAGTTAGAATTTGATTCCGCAACATTAGTTACTTTGTTAGACTCTGCAGAGTTTGTGAAATCTTATGGTTTTAACACCGATAATATTTACACCATGTTTATCCCAAATTCTTACGAAATGTATTGGAACATTACCGCCCAAGACTTTTTTATAAGGATGAACAAGGAATACACCAAGTTTTGGGATACGGATCGCTTAAAAAAAGCAGCTGATTTACAATTAACTCCACAAGAAGTTACCATTTTAGCATCAATTGTTGATAGTGAAGCTTTGATGGATAAAGAAATGCCAACCATAGCTGGCTTATATTTAAATCGCTTAAATAATGGCATTAAACTAGAGGCCGACCCTACTGTAATATTTGCCAATAATGATTTTACAATTAGGCGAGTATTAAATAGACACTTAACTAAAGATTCTCCTTATAATACTTACAGAAATAAAGGTTTGCCTCCAGGGCCAATAACAATGCCTTCTATTAACGCTATTGATGCAGTTTTAAGTCCAGAAAAGCATAATTATATTTACATGTGCGCTAAAGAAGATTTTTCTGGCTACCATAACTTTGCAACTAACTTATCAGAACATACAGCCAACGCCAGAAGATTTCAGCAGGCTTTAAACGAAAGAAATATAAAAAAATAATATGTTTAGTTTTGAAACCACAATTAGAGTACGTTATGCTGATACAGACCAAATGGGTTATGTATATTATGGCAACTATGCCGAAATGTATGAGGTAGCCCGAACAGAAATGTTGCGCAGCTTAGGTATGACCTACAAATCTATGGAGCAAGATGGTGTGATGATGCCTGTTTTAGAACTTAAATGTAAATACATAAAACCTGCACTTTATGATGATATTATTACTGTAAAAGTGATTATTGAAGAGAAGCCCGGTGTAAGAATTATTTTTAAGTACGAACTTTATAATCAAGATAAAGTGCTGATTAATTTAGGAGAAACTACTTTAGTTTTTGTAGATATTGCTAAAAATAAACCCTGTGTGGCTCCAAAAAATTTCTTGGACAGGATTGAAACTTATTTTTCATAAATTAGATTGATGCAGTGGGTACACGATTTCCTGTTTAAGTTTAAATTTTACCGTTCTTTTATAGAGTGGACAAAATTTATTATTCTACCAGGATTTAGTCCAATACCGCTTTACACCGTTGGTCTTTTCTTCTTTCAAGAAATTCAAAAAGATTCTTTAATTAATAAGGCATCTTCTTTAGCTTATAATTTTATGATGGCGCTATTCCCTTCCATCATTTTTTTATTTACGCTAATTCCTTATATCCCAATAAAGAATTTCCAAAATCAGCTAATGGCAATAATTTCATTGTTATTGCCAGAAAACGCTTATTTAGCTTTTGAATCTACATTAGAAGATATTGTAAAAAATCAAAACGGAAAGTTATTATCTATTGGATTTATTTTAGCCTTATTTTTTGCCACAAACGGTATCAGCACACTAATGCAGGCTTTTAACAAGGCATCGCTTATTGTAGAAACCCGTACTTGGCTTAAGCAAAGATATGTAGCTTTAAATCTTACTTTACTCACAGCATTCTCTTTGATTATAGGTGTTTCTGTAATGGTTATAGGCGAATTTGTAGTAAATTTTTTAAGAGAAGAACTTAACCTACAAGACGGTGTTTTCTTTATTTATTTGATTATGGTGAGCAGGTGGCTCATCATTATTATTGTATATTTTGTAACAACATCGTTATTGTACAGGTATGGGCCGGCAAATTCTAAAAAATGGAAATTCTTTAGTGCAGGCTCTTGGTTTGCTACAATTTTAGCAGTATTAACATCTTTAGCTTTTTCCTTTTACATTAACAATTTTGGTGCTTATAACAAACTTTACGGTTCTATAGGTACATTATTAGTGGTAATGATTTGGCTTTATTTAAACTCTTTAATTTTGCTAATAGGTTTTGAATTAAATGCCAGCTTAGATTTATCAAAACGAACTATTAAATTAGATAACCCAAAACCTAAGTTTAATAGTTTTAAAGAAGGCTAATAAAGATGTTCTCTATTTAAGGAAAATTAAAATTGATTTCTGAATCTCCTTAAGATAATATGATTCTTATTATAACCTTAAAAAACACAAAATTAATTAAACTATAATTTGGAAGTTCTTTCAAAAAAATTAAGCCCTGATATTTTTCAACATCAGGGCTTTATTACATTTTTCTTAACTATTACTTCTGATCTAATAGTTTTTTAATTTGAGCAGCTTTATCCAATTTATTTAGTTTAACATAAACTTCTCTTAAAGTAGTTAATGTATTTAAATCATTAGGATTTAACTCTTTTGCCTTCTCTAAAAGAGGTAATGCATTGCCCAATTCAGTATCAAATTTTTTCTTTAGCTCATTGTATTTAGCATCAGAAGCTTTATTAGATGGTAATTTATTTGCCGCTGTAATGTGATCATTACCTTTGTTTATATAAATTATGGCTAAATTGTAAATTGCATCCGTATAATTTGGATCTATTTCTAAAGCTGCTTTATAAGCTTCAGCAGATTTATCCATATCTTTATTAGCAGAATATGCTATTCCAGATACAAATCTTAAAGTTTTGTTTTTAGGGTCTTTTGCAATTGCATTTTCAATTTTAGTAATCTGTTTTGCAGCTTCACCTCTGTTCAAATAAATATTAAGTTCATCAAAAATTAAACCCATAAATTCTGGGTGTTGTTTTCTACCTTCTTCAATAGTTTTTAAAGCATTTGCAGTATCTGCTTTAGTTAAATAAATACGTCCTAACTCTTGGTATAAACCAGCATTTGATTTATTGTTTTCTAAAGTTCTGTTATAATATTTTACAGACTCATCATACATTTGAGAACTATTAGCTGCAATTGCAGTGTACATACTAAAGAGAGTATCAGTAGGCATTACGTCAGATATAAATTTGAACGAGTTGTAAGCCTCTTTATAATCCTTTTTATTAAATGCAGTAATACCTTTATTCTGCATCATAATAGTTAAGTTTCTTTCAGCACTTTCTATTGTGTTTTTATTTTCGCTTTTTGTGTCTAAAGTTTTGGCTTTTGTAATTGCTTCTTGAGCTACTGTGAAAGCAGTGGAAGCATTATTCACATTTACGGTATCGGCAACAGAAATACTAGAATATATTAATGCTCTATATGCCCAAAGCTCTGCATCATTTTTTGTTTTCTCAAATAATATTGCTTTATCAGTTGATGCTTTTGCAAGATTTAATGTTTCTAACTTTTTGTTTAAAGGACCTTTAGATTGCATACTAATCTCATAAAGTGCATAGTTATTTTTTGCACTGGCAATCTCGCTTTTTTGAGCATTTGCTACATAAAAGAAAGAGGCTAATAAAATGCTTAAAATTGTCTTTTTCATTCTTGAACTATTTGATTTTTAATTTTTAATTATTCTTCGTTTTTATCTTCTGTAGAATCATCGGCTTCATCTTCATCATCTACTTCTTTATCATCAGCAGCTTCGTCATCATCCTCTTCTTCTTCATCTACCCCAGCTTCTACAACATCAGTTTCATCAATTACTACTACAACTGTTTCCTCTTCTTCGTCATGCTGTACTTTAGCAACAGAAGCAATAGAATCATCTCCTTTCAAGGTAATTAACCTCACCCCTTGTGTGGCTCTTCCCATTACTCTCAGATGCTGCATCGCAATTCTAATTACAATTCCAGAACGATTTATGATCATTAAATCATCATTATCAGTAACGTCTTTTATAGCAACTAATTGTCCGGTTTTTTCTGTAACATTAATGGTTTTAACACCTTTACCACCTCTATTGGTTACTCTGTAATCCTCCACATCAGTACGTTTACCGTATCCTTTTTCAGATACTACTAAGATCGTACTTTCTTTAGATTCTACACTTAACATGCCAACTACTTCATCTTTATCATGTGCTAATCTAATACCTCTAACACCAGTAGCGGTACGTCCCATTGGCCTCACGGTAGATTCATTAAATCTAATAGATTTACCAGAACGTAATGCCATTACGATTTCTGATGAACCAGAAGTTAAGTTAGCTTCTAATAATTCATCTCCATCGTTAATATTAATGGCGTTAATACCATTAGAACGTGGGCGACTGTAAGCTTGTAAGGTAGTTTTCTTGATGGTACCTTTTTTAGTACACATAATAATAAAGTTATTCTCTAAATAATCTTGATCTTTTAGATTAACAACTTTGATATAAGCTCTTATGCGTTCATCTTTTTCTATATTGATGATATTTTGGATGGCTCTACCTTTACTAGTTCGGCTTCCTTCTGGTATTTCAAAAACCCTTAACCAATAACATTTACCCTTATCTGTAAAGAATAATAAATAGTTATGATTAGATGCTGAGAAAATATATTCAATAAAATCATCATCTCTAGAGTTAGAGCCTAAACTTCCTTTCCCTCCTCTACCTTGTGTACGGTATTCAGAAAGTGCCGTTCTTTTGATATAACCTTCTCTAGAAATGGTAATTACTACCTCTTCGTCTTCAATAAAATCTTCGGTCATCATTTCTGCTGCCGAGTGTACAATTACGGTTCTGCGGGCATCACCGTATTTTTCTTTCATTTCTGCAAGCTCATCTTTAATGATTTGCATTCTTAAAACTTCATCACCTAAAATAGATTTTAGGTAATCAATCGTTTTCATCAATTCAGCATATTCGTCTTTAATCTTATCTCTTTCTAAGCCAGTTAAACGACGAAGCGTCATATCTAAAATAGCCCTAGATTGAATATCTGACAAACCGAACTGAGACATCAAACCTTCACGAGCTTCTTCTGGTGTTTGTGAAGCTCTAATTAATTTAATTACTTCATCTAAATGATCTAAAGCAATTAATAAACCTTCTAAAATGTGTGCTCTTTTTTCTGCTTCGGCTAATTCAAATTTGGTTCTTCTTACAACAACTTCATGGCGATGATCCACAAAATGACGGATACAATCCTTCAAGTTTAGCATCATTGGACGGCCTTTAACCAACGCAATGTTATTTACACTAAAAGAGGTTTGTAATGCGGTATGTTTATAAAGGTTATTTAATACGATGGCTGCGTTACCGTCACGTTTAATTTCGTAAACAATACGCATTCCTTCTCTATCACTCTCATCTCTAATTTCAGAAATTCCTTCAATTTTTTTCTCATTTACCAAATCAGCAGTACGCTCAATCATCATGGCTTTATTTACCTGATAAGGTATTTCAGTCACAATAATACGTTCTCTATCGTTTGGTAAAGTTTCAATTTCTGCAACACCACGCATCATTACCCTACCACGGCCAGTTTCAAAAGCATCTTTAACGCCATCGTAACCGTAAATAATACCGCCTGTGGGGAAATCAGGAGCTTTAATAAATTGCATTAACTCCGGAATGGTAATTTCGTTATTTTCAATATATGCTACAATGCCATCTATAACCTCAGAAAGGTTATGGGGAGCCATATTTGTTGCCATACCTACTGCAATACCAGAACCTCCATTAACCAAAAGGTTAGGGAATTTTGAAGGCAAAACTGTTGGTTCTTGTAAAGAATCATCAAAGTTTAAGCGGTAATCAATGGTGTCTTTGTTAATATCTGCCAACATTTCTTCGGCCATTTTTTTGAAACGAGCCTCCGTATAACGCATTGCAGCTGGCGAATCGCCATCTATAGAACCAAAGTTTCCTTGCCCATCTACCAAAGGGTAGCGTAAAGACCAAGGTTGCGCCATACGCACCATAGTATCATAAACAGAACTATCACCGTGTGGGTGATACTTTCCTAAAACCTCCCCAACAATACGGGCCGATTTTTTATATGGTTTATTGCTTGCCAAACCTAAATCGAGCATACCGTAAAGCACCCTTCGGTGTACGGGTTTTAAACCGTCTCTAACATCTGGTAACGCTCTAGAAACAATCACAGACATCGAATAATCGATGTAAGCTGATTTCATTTCTTCCTCAATATTTATTTTAATGATTTTGTCGTGTTGTAATCCTTCGTTCTGATCTGTTTCTTCAGCCATATTCTATTTAAAATCTAAATTGGAAACAATTTAAAAAAAGTGTTTTGCGAAGTTAACAAATTAGTACTAATAGACACCCTCTGTGGATAATTTTTTCGTAACAATTAAAGGCCAAATTTTGTTTGTTTTTTGAAAGCGAAAAGTAGTAGTTTTTGGGGAGTAGCAGTCCCTCTTTCCGCTGTATTTTTTGCTAATCAGCAAAAAGACGCCGCTACAATCGGACTTATAAACTTAGGTTATTATATGCTAAAAGCTTAAAGCTAAAACCCTGCAATAATGGTTAGTAAAAAAATGTAGTTTTTATTTAAAACACTTTTCATATAAAAACAAAAATCCCAATCATTATAAAATGAGAGGGATTTTTGTGAAAAAATTAATCTGAAAATACTTGAAATTTATTTACCTGATGGTAATAATACTGCATCAATAACATGTGTAACTCCATTGCTAGAAATTACATCTGCAGTTGTAACTGTTGCATTACCAATCATTACAGTACCATCTTTAATAGTAACTTTTAATTTTTCGCCATTAACTGTGGTAATTTCCATACCGTCTGTTAAATCTGCTGCTTTAACAGCACCTGCAACTACGTGGTAAGTTAATACTTTAGTTAAATCACCTTTCATTTCTGGTTTTAGCAAATTATCTACTGTACCAGCTGGTAAAGCATCAAACGCTGCATTTGTTGGTGCAAAAACTGTAAACGGTCCAGTTCCGCTTAATGTTTCAAGTAATTCTGCTGCTTTTACAGCTGCAACTAATGTAGTATGTTCACTAGAACCTGCTGCGTTTTCAACAATGTTTTTAGAAGGAACCATCATTGCTCCACCTACCATCACACCTTCTTCTGCCATACCATCGCCCATTGCCATGCTATCCATTGCCATTGAATCTGCATTTTCATCAGCAGTTTTGTTGCTGTTACATGCTGTCATTGTTGTACCTATTAATGCTACTACCATTAATAAGCTAAGGAATGTTTTTTTCATTTTTTGTGTTTTTAGTTTTCTAAAGAGTTTCTTTTCCCATGTACGCATTAAAATACGTACTGGTTTTCAATGAGTTCAACTTAACAACAACAGAGCCACAAAAAAGTTTCAATAATTATTTAATTAATCGGGCAACAAATAAAGTATCTGCTTTGTAATTGTAACCAGTAATTAATTCTTGGCTTTCCACTACCAGATTAAATTGCTTACATAACCATTCTACTTGCTCTTCGTTTTCTGCTTTAAATACAGAACAAGTAATGTAAATAAGAGGCTTTCCTACTTTTAGATATTTTACCACATTTAATGCGATTTTACGCTGTAACTCCGTGTAAAATTTAATTTTATATTCTTCAGTTTGTGTAATCATTTCGGGTGTGCGTCCCCAAGTACCCGAACCACTGCAAGGTGCATCTAAGATAATTCCATCAAACTCATAATCATGTAAAAACAAAGCTTGATTAAGTGTTAAGTCTAAAACTTTTCGCTGGTAATTGGTAATTCTGGCTAAAGAAAAACGTTCTTTTAAATTTTCTAAAATAGATGCTCGATTATCAGACACTAGCAATTTGACGGTGGGCTCTTCATCGTGTAAATACAAAGATTTACCGCCAGATGCAGCGCAGCAATCCCACCATTTATCCCATTTTTGAGGCTTAAAATAAGTACACGCTTTTTGTGATGATAAATCTTGAACTTCGTAAATTCCTTTATCAGTTAAAACCTGATCTAAATTGGTGCTATTAGTAAAAGCTAATGTTTGAGGTCCAACTTGGGTAAATTTTATATCTGCAACTTTGAGCTGATTGATGATTCTATTATCCTGCCCACGTTGCATTCTGATGAACAAATCTGGCTGTATGAAAAAAGATTGATAAAATGCTTCTTGGTCAACTTTATCAGAAATATAGTTTTGAAAAGGAAAAACATCTGCTAAGTTAAAATCAGGATATTCTGCTTTTACCAAATTAATCTTTTCTTTTAAGGGCAAAGGCACTAATTGATTCCAATTAGGCTTAAAATGTGCTATAAAGTCATTTGTTTCTGTATTACATAAAAACTCGGCAACTATTAATCTTTCCTCAATAGGTTCGTTTACCAAAGCTTTACCTAATCTAAAATAATTATAGATTAAACGGCTAGCAGTGCGTCTATCTTTAGAACCCATTTGCTTATTTTGACGGTAATAAGTTGCCAAAAACCTATGCAAAGGCTCGTTTTGAGAATATTGCTTTAATATATTTTGAAAAGTACTGAGTTGATGAATTGCTTTCATCTTTAGTTTACTTTAGTGAGTTGAGAGTTCTCATATTTCATAACCATTAAACTTGTGTTAAAGTATCCGTATTTACTATTCTGGATAAAATTAAAATCATTATGAATACCGTTAAAAGAAGTACCGATAGCTTTCATAAAGTCATGTTCTTTTTCATTCATCAAAAGTCCAAAATAATAACCAATATCGAAACCTTTAAAAGCATATTCACTTGGTTCTACAGAAAAATTTGAGCGGTAATATTTTATAAAATCTAAAACCTGAGAAGTTTGATAGTTTATTTTATAGGAAGAAGTGATGTACGTATTTAATAGTTCGAGTTGCTGAAAATCTAAAAATGCTGCTTTTTTCCATCCCGGATGACCAATTACCGCTATCTTAAATGTTCTACTTAATTTTTCGAGTTCTTTAAAAATAGTTAGTAAAAACACCCTATCAGTTGCAGGCAAAACAATTACATTTAAACCTGTTGGATTTAAATATTTATAAACATTTTCGTAACCTATTGCTTTTATTCCAATCTCTGATAAAAGCATTCCTTTTGCCAAACTATCTACCCCTTTTTTAAAAGGCACAGCGTATTTATATTCATCGGCTTGGCCACTTCTAATTATAATAACCTTTTTAGGTTTTAACTCCGTTTTAATAAATGTAACTGCTTTAAAAGCATGCTGGTCTATGGCATTATTTACTGTTATCAAGTACGGATTATTAAAAGTTTCCGGATCTGTTGCTGCCAAAGGCGAAACCATTGGCTTTTTCATGTTTTTGCTGTATGCAGAAAAGGCTTTTACTCCGTTTGGGAAAACTGGACCAACAATTAAATCGGATACTTTGATAGCTCCTTTTGAAGCTAAAGTACCTAAACTAGCAGGATTATCATTTGAATCAAAAACTTGCAATTTAAAATTTACGGCTCCTTTTGTGGCTGCAACAGAATCTAAACCCATTTTAAAACCTTGGTAAAAATCTATTGCAATTTCAGCTTTCCTTATATCAGACAAAGTGGCTGTTTTATAATCAATACTACTTAATTCGAAAGGTAAAATTAAAGAGACAATCATTTCTGACTTATCTTTTGCTTTTTGAACAGGTACTTCTTGTTGCTTTGGAACTTCTTTCACCACAACCTTTTGCTCTACTTTGGGAAATTCTGGCTGTTTGTTTACAGGTGTAGTTTTAGGAGAACAGGCTGTTATAAAATAAAAAGGTAAAAGTAAAAAGTATATGGGCTTTATTTGGATACTTAGAGGTGAATAGTTAGTATGGAATGGTGAAAGCCTTGAAAGTTTCAAATTTTTTAATTTAAAAGATGAGTAGTGTTTACGAAACAGTGAAAGCTTAATTGCTTTCACTGTTGTTTTTAATTTCAACATTTTATTCCCATTCAATTGTTGCTGGTGGTTTTGAACTGATATCATAAACTACTCTGTTTATTCCTTTTACATTATTGATGATTTCGTTAGAGATTTTCGCCAATAATTCGTAAGGTAAATGACTCCAATCTGCCGTCATACCATCTACAGAACCCACTGCTCTTAACGCAACCACGTTTTCATAAGTACGCTCATCACCCATTACACCTACAGATTGAATAGGTAAATAAATGGTGCCTGCTTGCCACACTTTATCATACCAACCAGATTCTTTTAAATTTTTGATGTAGATATAATCTGCATCTTGTAAAATCTGTACTTTTTCTGGTGTTACATCTCCTAAAATACGAATACCTAAACCTGGGCCCGGAAATGGGTGACGGTTTAAAATATCAGCTGGCAAACCTAAAGCTTTACCAACCCTACGTACTTCATCTTTAAATAAAGATTTTAGAGGCTCTACCACTTTAAGCTTCATAAAATCTGGTAAACCACCCACATTATGGTGAGATTTTATAGTTGCCGATGGACCACCGTTAACAGAAACAGACTCAATTACATCTGGATAAATGGTGCCTTGTGCTAACCACTTTACATCAGAGATTTGGTTTGCTTCTTCATCAAACACTTCTATAAAAACCCTGCCAATTGCTTTACGTTTTAATTCGGGGTCTGTTAATCCGGCTAAAGCATCATAAAATTTTTGCTTTGCATTTACGCCTTTAACGTTTAAACCTAATTCTTTGTAAGAATCTAAAACAGATTCAAACTCGTGTTTACGCAACAAACCGTTATCAACAAAAACACAATGTAAGTTTTTACCTACTGCTTGGTGTAATATTAAAGCTGCTACGGATGAATCTACTCCGCCAGACAAACCTAAAACTACTTTATCATTGGTTAATTGTGCTTTTAGCGCATCTATTGTTTCTTCTGCGAAAGCAAAAGGTGTCCAATCTTGGCTGCAACCGCAAATATCTAATAAAAAGTTTTGCAATAATTGTTTACCATCTGTAGAGTGTGTTACTTCTGGATGAAACTGAATGCCGTAAGTTTGTGAATCTTTAATATGATATGCCGCAACTTTTACAGAATCTGTACTTGCAATAATCTCAAAATTTGAAGGTATATCTTTAATGGTATCGCCATGAGACATCCACACTTGTGAACGTACTGGCAAATCTTTCATTAAAGGATTATTGCTATGTATATATTCTAAATTAGCTCTTCCATATTCTCTAATTTCTGAGGGAATTACGCTGCCACCAGAGTGTTGAGCGATATATTGTGCGCCATAACAAACACCTAACAAAGGTAATTTACCATGAAACTGGTTAAAATCTACTTGTGGTGAGCCTTCTTGGCGAACAGATGATGGGCTACCTGAAAGGATAACTCCTTTTGTAAATTCATCTAATTGTGGGATTTTATTGAAAGGGTGTATTTCACAATAAACATTTAGCTCACGCACTCTTCTTGCAATTAATTGAGTGTATTGAGAACCAAAATCGAGGATAAGGATTTTCTCTTGCATGGGCAAAGATAAAAAATTTTAGGTGCTACCATATAAAAATAGAAATTTGCTGATATTAATTAATTTAACAATCGTAATTTTAGAAAGATTATATAAAGGCTAATGCAGAACTAATAAATTTCAAAGCTTAAACCCTATATAACAAAACATTACCCTAATTAACTCTCTATATAAGAGATAATAATTATAAATCGGCTTTTTAATGAAAAAACAAATTTTATCTTTTATCGCATTTACTTTTTTGGCCTTTTGTTTTTATGCCTGTGATTATGTGCCTAATAGAAGCAATATTATTGCGGCAAAGCAAAATATTATTGATACTGGCTTAAGGTATATTATTATTCAAAAAGATACTGCCGCAATTACTAAAGACACTGTTGATAGTGTAAAAACAATAAAATTTGATAGTTTGGTTGTTGAAGTAAAACCAGACACCATTCCTGCACCAGCTAAACCGGTGGTTATGCCTACAGCAACAATAAATTCTAAAGCCATTGAAATAATTAATTATGCAAAAACCATGATTGGTAAGCCCTACGTTTATGGGGTTAATACGCCAGAAAAAGGTTTTGATAATTCGGGCTTTGTGAATCACGTTTTTTCACACTTTAACATTAAAGTGCCTAAATACGCTGCTTCATTTATTGCCACTGGCAACAATGTGCCAATAAATGAATTGGGTGAAGGAGATATTATTCTATTTTCTAAAACTGATAGTGTAAAAAAAGCTGTTTACCAAATTGGAATTGTTGTTTCTCCAAAAGGAGCTCCAATTAGTTTTATACATGCTAGTTCGGGTAAGATAAACGGTGTTGGACTTACAAATATGAGTTCTTATTACCAAAGGAAATTGATGGGGTTTAGAAGGGTGTTTTAAATTCGCTAAAAGCTAAAAGCATAAGGCTAAAAGCTCATAAATAATTATTCAAAAGCACCTAAATCCCCTTCATCAATTCATAATAAAAACTAATTCCTTTTTTAAATTCGCTTACTTTAATACGTTCGTTTACTCCGTGGAAACCTTCGGGATCTGTGAAAGGGATAAATCTAAATACCTGAGTTGTTAAGTCTCCAAAGTAACGCCCATCTGTAGCTCCCAAAACTAGATATGGTGCTACCACAATATCTTTTTTAAATGCACTAATTGTTTTTTGAAGCTTTTTAAACTCTTCACTATCTACATTAGCAACTTGTTTAGGTTCATTTCCTAAACCTATTGGTGTAATTTTAATACTATCGTTTTCAATCACTTTTTTTACATGAGCAATCACGTCTTCACGGGTAACCCCAGGTAATGCTCTAAAGTTAACTGTAGCTTGTGCTTCGCCTGGAATTAAGTTTTCTTTTAAACCAGCATTAAATATAGTTGTAGCTGTTGTGGTTCTTATGGTTGCATTGCCTGCACCAGATTTGCTGTATGTGCTTTTAATCATTGGTGCAAATAACCATTGGTTTGCCATAGCCATTTTACTTACAAAAGGCATTTCTGGACCTATGTAGCTTAAAAAGTTTTGTACTGTTTGGCTTAATTCTGCTTTAAAAGGATTTTCTTTAAGTTTTACCACCGCTTTTGCTAATTCATCAATTGCAGTTTTATCTTCTGGCATTGATGAGTGCCCACCCGGAATATTAATTTTAAGCTCTATAGTTTGATATCCTTTTTCGGCTATACCTACAACGGCAGCGTTTTTATTTAAACCTGGCACTTTAAACTCGGTAATTATCCCACCTTCATCTAAAACAAAAGCAGGTTCAATTTTTCTTTCTTTAAAAAGGGTTGCAATTGCTTTAGCTCCTTTTAATCCTGATATTTCTTCATCGTGGCCAAAAACGAAATAAATATCAGATTGTGGTACAAAGCCTTGTTGCAATAAAATTTCGGCACTTTCTAACAAAGCAATCAAACTCCCTTTATCGTCAATTACGCCTCTACCGTAAATATAACCGTCTTTAATTTCTCCAGAAAAAGGATTAACTGTCCATTTATCTTTTGTGGCTTCTTCAATAGGCACTACGTCTTGGTGCGCCATTAAAACTACAGGTTTACTGTTTTGCAGTTTTCCTTTCCAATGTAATATTAAGCCAAAAGTATTCACTTTTTCAAGTTCCATTTTTGTAAAAACCAAAGGATAGCTTTCTGCTAAAAAAACTTGGAAACCTTCAAAAGCAGCACTATCTATTAATGAAGCGTTGTCATAAGAAATGGTTTTATATTGAATAGCTTTTTGGAATCTCTGCACACAGGAATCATCTAAAATTAATTCTTTAGCTTGAGGCGGATATACTTGCTTACTTTTAAATGTGAATGTTTTGAAAAGAACAATAAATACCAATAACAGAAATACAGCACCTATAATTTTTAGAAAAAATTTCATTGCATGAGGGTTTAAAAACTGAAATTACAAAGAATGATTGTATTTACGATAAAGATTTTTGGCAATAAAATTGTTTAACTTATTGTAAAAACTAAATATTATGGAAAATCGAGAAGAAGAAAACAGAAAATCACCTCAAGGTATTGAACATGATTATAACGAACATAAAGAAAATCCAGGCCCGTCTGAAGAAGCAGTTTTAGAAAAGAATGAAAAAGGTGCAGGGCAGGCAATGAAATGGATAATACCAATAATATTGGTGATACTTTTTATTGTATATATGTTTATGAGACCGTAAATTAAACCCTAATTAACATTTTCTGTAAAAAAGAACATCGTAATACTTTAAAACCAAATTTGAGTTTTTTAGATTTTCAAGTTCTAACAAAAACATTTTTATTAAAACCAAAAAATCCTCAAATTAGTTTAGGTAATTTTGAGGATTTTTCTTTTACCTAATATTCAAATTAGGTTTTTCTTTTTTCCAACTTGGTCCAACTTTCTCATTTAATAAAAAGTTTTTCAAATTTTGAGTTTTCAACATCAAATCATCATTAGCCTTAACTGCATTTTCTTTTAGCGTTATAAAACCTTCTTCTAATGGTGATCCTTTTACTGAATTATCTTTAATGGTGCTATTTAAGGGTATATCTGTATAAGTTATCAGTTTTGCTGAATTTATAATAACGTTACTTTCTACTATTAAATTAATTGGAGGAACTGTCCTTGTGCTATTTTTACCTGCTCCAATCACAATTGCTTCTTTACAATCTACTATCACATTGTTTTTCACAACAGCGTTTTTAACTTGAAAATATTCATTAGGTTTTGGGGCTTCTAAAGCATTCATTATAGAAATTGCCGATCTAAGAGCTGTACCTGTTAAACCTTGTAAATAATTATCATGTACGTTTTGATTTTCGCCTATTAAACGAATTCCTCCAGTATTTTTAACCTTATTACCTATAAAAAAGTTATTAGCCACTTTAGAATTATTTCCGTGACGAAAAGTTAGCGTACCAACACATTCGTAAAACAAATTATTCGAAATTAAATTACGACCAGATTTAATAGAAATGATTTCAGCTTCTCCATTACATTTATCAAAAATATTATTTTCAACTTTTGCAAAAGAATCATACATAGACCAATCACTCGTTCCTATTCTAATGGTTTCACCTCCGTTTACACCTAAATCTGGACGTGGACCAAAATAGTTATGGTCTATTTGCGAATAATTTGGCTTTTCTGATAACCAAACCACCAAGGTTGTGCCTTGATGAGTTTTACCTGTTAATTCACAGTGGTCAACTCGGTTATAAGTACCAAAAACAGAAATCCATTTATAGTCAAATGTTTTATCGGGATGGTTGTAATTAATGATACTTGAATTTGTTAAACGGCAATGAGCAGAATTTTTAGAAAAAGTAATAATTGCATCTTTTTCAGAGTAACCATCAGCAAAAGCTAAACCATCTACCACCAAATATTCGCCATCAATTTTTAAGGTTGAGTTTCCAGATATTATTTGTCCTGACCTTTCGGTTAATAAAGTAATAGGAAGTTTTTCTGTGCCTTTTCCCTTTAAAACAATTTGTTGGTTTTTCCAATCACCAGCATTCATAATTACCTTATCTCCGGGCAGTAGTTTAAGAGCAGAAATTTCTTGAGCGTTATTTACCCGATATTCTGTAGCATTTACAGGATTAAAAAGCGCTAAAAAAGCTGCCCCTAACAATATTTTTTTGATTTTATTTTTCATCAATTTATTGAATAACAGTTTGTTTATTTTTTAATCGGTTTGATCTGGTTAGAGCTTCTAAATAGTAATAATCGGCATAGCTTAATGGCACATCAATTTCGCCATTATGTGGTTTTGAACCTGTACTATGGTTTAAAATAAAACCTTTGCCTTCGCCTTCTTTAAATCTATATTTTGAAGTTAGATAAATTAAAATTCGATTCGCTTTCTCTAAGTATTCATTTGAAAATGAAGTATAAGTGCTTAACTCTAACAATCCAGAAGCAATAACCGCTGCAGCAGATGCGTCACGTGGTTCATTTGGGATATTTGGAGCGTCAAAATCCCAATAAGGCACCAAATCTTCGGGTAAATTTTTATGATTTAAAATAAAACTTGCAACATTTTGTGCTTGCTTTAAATAAACAGGGTTTTTGGTGTATCTGTAACATAAGGTATAACCATAAATTGCCCAAGCCTGTCCTCTAGCCCAAGCAGATGCATCGCTATAACCTTGGTGCGTGTTTTTCTTTTCTACTGCTCCAGTTTCGGGATTATAACCTATTACATGCCAAGTGCTAAAATCTTTGCGGAAATGATTTTTTAAAGTGGTGTTTGCATGGTTAACTGCAATTTTATAAAAGCTAGAATCTCCTGATAATTTTGTGGCTTCAAATAACAACTCTAGGTTAAGCATGTTATCAATAATTACAGGAAAATCCCATTTATCTGCATTATGATCCCAACTTCTTATGGCTCCAACTTTAGGGTTATATCTTGTGGCTAAAGTTTTTGCAGCTTGCATAATCACTTCTTTGTCATGTACGTTTTTGGTTAAACGGTAAGCATTGCCAAAACTACAATATACTTTAAAGCCCATATCGTGGGTTTTACCGTTTGTTTTTTCTTGCTCAATAAACGCAGTATATTTAATGGCTTCTTGCTTCCATTTATCGTTTTTGGTTAACTCATATAAATACCATAACTGGCCGGGGAAGAAACCGCTTGTCCAGTCTTTTGATGCAACTAATTTTAATTCGCCGTTTTCTAAAGTTCTTGGAGAAACTAATGAGCCACCGTTGTTTTCTGCTTTTGGGATTTCTTGAAGCATGAGCTTGGTTTGAGTTTCTGCATGGCTTACTTCTTTTTGGAAGTGGAGTTTTTGGGTACAACTGCTAAGGGTTGTTATGGTAATAGCGACTGTTAATATTTGTTTAATGTTCATATTATGTTTTTTGTTAACCACAGAGGGAACGGAGTTTCTCACTGAGTTCGCTGAGCTGGGCGTATAATTTTTTCCTTTGTGTTCTTAGTGATTTCTCTTTACGACTCTGTGGTTTTTATTACCATGTGCTTTAATTTTAACCACAGAGGGCTCGGAGGTCACAGAGTTAGATTGATTTTTTTACTTTTAAAAATACAATAACGGATACTTAATCGGTAAATTTCTTATTACTTCATCTACTTTTATTTTCCCATGGTCTGTGTCCTCACAGACCATTTATTTTTATTTTATTTTTAACCACGGAGGGCTCAGAGGTCACGGAGTTGAGTGGCTAAGTGCCTTTTAGCTCTGTGTGCTCTGTGGTTTTATTTTTCTTTTTTTTTTCAACTCTCTGCGGTTAAAAAACTATAAGTACAGCAACGGATACTTTATTGGTAAATTTCTGATTACTTCATTCACTTTTGGTTGATGTTCTAAACTTTTCCAGGTGTTAAACCAATTCTGGTGTCCATAAGCATTTGCTCCAAAAATTAATGATGGTTGTGCTACTGGCCATTCGTTCCAAAACATCACATCGGGTTTAAGCGTCCATTTAGATTTATCTGCTATAAAAGGATACATAAATTCAATTCCTTTTTTAATGGATTTACCATCATCAGTAACGTAGTTGAACAAGTTATTTTGCGGAGTCGAAAGAATTTGACAAAGTATAGTCATTGCATCCAAATTAAAAATAGCATAACCATAAGGTTTAGTACGAGCCATTTCTAAAGGGAAACTTCCATCAAAAGCCATTTGATTTGGCAATAAAACATTTTTATAACGATTGATACAAAAATCTAACAATTCTTGATTGCCTGTTAATTTCGCAAAACCTCCAATTTGTAAAGTAAAACAAGTGCCATGGTTATTTTTGGCATTCATTTCATCGTAACCGTTTTTGCTATTCATTAACCATTTTAAATAATCGGCAAACCAATTTTTGATGGCTTCCAAATCTGCTGTATTAATCTCATCACTCATTACCAAAGTTCCTTGGGCAACATCTAATAAATGAATGGTATCAATAATTCCAATTCCACGCCCTTTATGCAAACCTTTGATAGCTTGTGCATATTCTAAATTCGCATTCATTAACGTTTCTTTGTTAACAAACCACGCTTTTAGATGTAAAACAGCTTTTTTAACATATTTTTCATCGCCAGTTATTTTATAGGCTGAAGCTAAAGCACCAATAATTTTACTGAACCTAATCATCGCAAAACGGTGTGCTGTGAAATTATCTGGATTGGTTAATCCATCTTTTTGAATATATGGACCATTAGGGTTTTCGGGATTTGGCCACCAATAATCCCCTTCCGAATAAAAATCGTTAATACCGCCAGCACTACGAGGTGACGATGCAGCTGTTACCGTTTCTGGTTTTTGCTGCATTGCCCAATCAGCTACAGCTAAAGTTTGTTTTTTTAAAACTTCTTCTGCTTGTTTTGCAATTGAAGTACTTTCCGTATTGATTTTCGGCGAACAGCCAATTAAAACTAAGAATAATGAAAATGTAAATAAAGCCTTTTGCATAATTTATAAGTTTATAAACGCTGTTGGTATTCCAACTGATTTTACAGTTGCAACACTTTTTCCGCCATTAGTAAATAAACTAATTACCGCCCTACCATTGTATAACTGTACTTTTCGAGACCCAGAGGATGTGCCTTGGTTATCAATCAATTCTCCGTCTCCGGTTAAACCAAACTCAACATAATCTCTTGCATCTAAACACAATACATTATTGGCGTCTAATAATTTAGCTTCAATAGTTATTTTGCCATCCGCATCAACTGTTTTTTGTAAAACCAATTTGGCTGGTTTACCCCATTTATCTGTTTGGTATTGCTGCGTTATTTCATCAATTACAGTTTCTTTTCCCCTTTTCGCAATTACTTTTATGGTATTTGTGCCTTCTTTGTATTTTACCATCCAGCGTAAGCCAGCTGCAGGAAAATCTTGACTGTTTCGTTTTTTTACTCCTTGGCTTTTGCCGTTTACAAATAGCTCTGCTTCATCAGCATTTGAATATACTTTAACCATTCTGGTTTCACCTGTATTGCCCCAACGTACTGGCCAACTGTGCCCATAAATATGAGCCATTAAATTATTTGTCCAATACGATTGAAAAACATAATAAGCTTCCTTTTTTGTAAAATCTCTTTCTACCACACCTTTTTGGTTCATGTAAGGAACTGGGTTTTCTGGACGTACCGGCGTAGAAAAATCTTTAAATGGCCAATAAGCTGTACCGCTTAACCAAGGCATGGTTTCTTGCTCTTTTAAATGCCAATCTATCAGGTTACAGATGTACGATTCGCTCCAATCGCCATCTTTAGAAACCCTTGCACCACCGCCATAAAGTGACGCATCTCCAGCTCTTTCGTCTCCGTTACCAGCTTTTTTTACTTTGCTTAGCGCATCATCCGGAGATTCTGAATGCCGACCGGCATGACTATCTCCACCCCATTCTACATGTAAAAAACGGTCAACGGTATCAAATTCTTTTTTGGATATTTCTTTGTATTCGGTATAAATACCACGGTACCAACCTGCCCAAATTGATGGGGAATAAACATCTACAATATCCTTACAAAAATCGCAACGACGAATAGCAGTTTTACGCGTAATGTCTAATTTATGGCTTAAATCATTCAATTCGCTCATGTAAGCTCTAATTTCATTTTTGTCGAAAGTAGAAAAATCATTAGGCCAATCGTTTTCATTCCCTAAACCCCAAATAATAACCGAAGGATGGTTATAATGCTGTTCAATCATGTTGGTAAGCATTCTTTTTCCTTGCTCTTTATAAACTTCACCACCTAAACCACCACGGCACCAAGGAATTTCTTCCCAAACTAAAATCCCTAAACTATCGCAAAGATTTAATACAATACGTGATTGTTGATAATGACCTAAACGAATAAAGTTTACGCCCATATCTTTCATCATTTGCATTTCTGTGCGAATCATTTCCTCCGTCATTGCAGCTGCAACACCGGCATGGTCTTCATGTCTGTGGGTTCCTCTTAAAAGCAAACGTTTTCCGTTTAGCATAAATGGACCTTTTTTAACAAACTCAAAATTGCGGAAACCTACATTTTCATTGTGAGTTGCTTTCTCTCCATTTTGTTCAACAGTTACTTCCACTAAATACAAGTTTGGAGCATTTGGCGACCATAAAATTGGTTTCTTAACTTGTATTTGTGCTATCTCTTCCTGTAATTTTAAATCGCTAAATTGTTTTCCGCTTTCGCTGATAATTTTACCATTAGGGTCTGTTACTTTAATGTTGACTTTAGCGTTATTTATATTTTTAGGATTATAAAACCTTGAAAATATTTTTAGACTTCCTAATTTACCAGCAGCATCAACTTCGGCCAAAGCAAAAACCTTATCAAAACTTAAAGATGGTGTATAAACCAAATTTAAGTACCTGTAAATGCCTCCATAAACATTAAAATCTGATAAATCTGAGGGCATCATTTCTAAATCTCTGGTATTATCTGTACGGATAGCAATAGGAATTTTACCTGCAAAGCGTTTTGTAAATGCAGAGTCTTTTTTAAAATCTGCAACAGCGTCAGTAATATCAACTGTCCATTCATCATAACCACCAACATGCTCTGCTACTTTTGTGTTATAAACATAAACGGCAGTTTTTTGCCCTGCACCTTCAAAATGTAAAATGGTACGTCCGTTATTGTAAGGGTTTTCAATTTTAAGATTTTTACGATACCAGCCCGCACCTTGATAGTAATTAACATCTGGGTCAACTGCATCTTCTGCATTAAAACTATGGGGCAAATTTATTTTTGTCCAAAGTGGCACACTTTCAGAACTGCCAGCAACCACAGGACGAACAGCTTCCCATACACCTCCTAAATCGCTCTTCAAAAATTCCCAATCGTTATTGAGTCTTTGAGATTGTTGCGCATTACTACTAAAGATTGTAAATACAAAAAGTATTACTGGAAGTACAATTATTCGCTTCATTAAATTTATGATTTTATAATAATTTGGTGTTGCTAAAGTAAACTATATTAGACACCCAGTTGGGTGAAAATTTTAAAGAATTGGCCATAAATCTTAACGTAACATTGATGGAAGCTATATTTGTAGGAAAAAACAGATTCTTTCTGCAAAAAGCTCAAAACTTTATCGAAAGAATTTTGAGTTTTAACAACATTAATCATCATAAAATTTAGAGGTGCCACTACTCATGTTTAACCCATAGCTTATAAATTTCCATTTCCCCGTAAGCGTCGCAACTTTCATTAGTTACTTTCTTTTTTCCTTTACAGGATGATTGAACATAAGCACCTGCTTTAAAATAAGCACCAGAAAATGTAGTATTATAAGTGTAAACAAGGGCATCGTTATAATAACAATCCACTTTATTATCATGCACTTTAAACATTACAGTAAACTTTCTACCAAGGGTATAATTATTATCCAACGTTGGTCCATCATCGCCATTTAAATCGATAAATAATTTTTTACGCTCTAACCTAAAAACAATAACATCATCGTTTGCATCATGTATTTGCCCCACAACAATATGTGGTTTTACATCTGGCAAATGAGTAATAGCTTGTTCAATAAACAGGGAATGTACACCAGAAGAAGAACCCCAAGAAGCATTTTTAGTTCCATTTGCTGTCATCTCTCTTAACTCGCTACGAGGATAACCAGAACCAGAGGTAGTAACTCCACCAGCGTTGGCTTTAAAAACTACACCATCTTTTTTTTGATTTAAGTGAAACCAATTTGGATCTGAAAAAGTAGTTAACTCTTGTTGCTGATAACTATTTACATTTCCAGGTTTTTGTGTATCTACAGGGGTATTTAACTTCCAGTTTGTTAAGTTTAATACCTGAGACGGATATTTCGTTTGTTGCGCCGTTATACTTTTTTCTGCGCTACAAGCACCTGAGAAAAGTACCATTATTAAGTATATTTTTTTCATAAATTTTGAAGCGATATTTTTAAAGCGTTAGACTAGGTGTAAACAATTAACAATAGCCTAAAACAGAAAAGTACAGAGGGATGATAAAAACCTCTGTACTTAAATGATCCAATTATAATTTATTTTTGAACGTAAATATCAAATTTGATAGTAGAAAGCGCTGCCGTTGAAGCGTTAACCCCTTCTCTAACTCTGATAATACAATTTTTATATACCGTTGCTGCGGGAGTTGTTGGAACTCTAACCCATATTAAATAAGCTGTAGTGGCATTAAAAATGGCAGTTGTACTTGGAGAAATTGTAGGTCCAAACCTAGCGGTACTTCCACCTGGAACTGATATACCATTAAAAAACCCATCATCATTTAAATCAGCAATGGTATTTGCATTAAATTTGGCATATAATGCGTCAATAGCGCCACCATTATCAGGTACTAAAACTCTAAAACGAGTAGGTTTTAACGATGCTGCATTTGGTGCCCAATAATTATTTACGCCATTACACCTGAAATTATTTTGTACATTAGTTACGTTGGTTGGTGCATAAAATGTTCCTCCGTTATTTGTTCCGTAGTATAGAAAATCTAAGGCAGTTTCATTGGTTGGCAAATCGCAAGTACCAGCTGTTAAGCCTGAAACTGTAAAGAAATGATTATTTAAAACAGTTTCTGTAGCTGTACCTTGCGAACCCATGCTTATATTTTGGTACAAAGTATAAGGCAAAGCGGGTACGCTGATGATAACTTCTGCGGTAATTCCAAAAGTATCATAAACTATCAATTTTACATTTGCAGTATTTGCTCTGTAGGTATAATCGTAATTAACATCATAAGTTTTAGCTCCGTTTAAATTATCAATTGTGGTAACAACAGTAAAAGAACCTGATGAATCGTCCAAAATCTCGATTTTATTTAAACCCGTTTCAGACGAAGCATTACCGGTAATCAAAATTTTATCATTAGCATCGGGCAGTTTACTAGCCGGGAAGTTTGCTAAGATTGGCAATGGTGGCTGAAAAGATGTTAACTTAATAATTGCTTCGTCAGAACTATTATCTAACCTTTTTATCATTGATTTTATACCGCTAGCATTTGTCATATTTGTTTGTTCAAATATATTAGCAAGTATATCTATGTTTAAATCCTTTTGATTATCGGCAGTAGCGTATGTAATATTAATTAAGGAATCTGGAAGACCAGTTCTCATTAAATAGTTGTAAACAAATTTTACACCTACCTCAGATTTAACATTAATTGCAATACTAGCACTTGGTGTTAAATTTTTAGTAGCCAGATTATAAACATAATCTGAAGCGGTAACATTGTCTTTTAAATTTAAACCATTGGTTGTTTTATCTTTTTTACATGCTAAAAAACCTAGTATAATGATTGTAAAAGTGTAAAAGATATTTTTATTTAAAATTTTCATAATCTTTTTATTTAAAAAATGATTTAATATCCTGGGTTTTGCGCTATAACAATTTGATCATTGGTATCTATCTCCCGCTGTGGAATAGGTAACAATAATTTATCTGTTGTTATATTAGACTGAATAAAGTCTAAAGTTAAAACTGGACGATAATTTCTATAATGAACATCGTACTCTTCTGCAATATGATTTTTAATCACATTAGCTCCATCGCCAGTACGTATGATATCAAAATAACGTTGATTTTCGAAAGCTAATTCTAATCTCCTTTCTTTAAATAAAGCAGTTTTAAAGGAAGCAGCATCAGTAATGGCACCTGCACCAGATGCGGGATAAACGAAAAATGCCGAAGTAAAAGAACCTGATCCAGAAAAATCTCCCGCTCCTGCTCTTTCTCTTACCTGATTAATAAGGGTTACAGATGACCCAGCGGCCCCATCAAAACCTACAGCCTCTGCTTTCATTAATAAAACATCGGCAAAACGAATTACAGGAAAATCATTCTCCGCATCATATCTATTAATTACTTGAGATAAGTATTTTCTGGTATAAGGTCTAGATGCGGTAAACTGGGCAATATTAACGGCTTTTCTATTATCAGAAAAACCTGAAACTGGTGTAATGTATGCATTTTTTATACTCTCGGTAGGAAAATTAAAACCATTACCATCGTTATTTATTACTGCATTACCGCTACCGGATGGTGCAAATAAATTTGCAAATGGAGAACCAATTCCTAAGCCACCAGCTTTGTACCTTACTGCAAAAATAATTTCTCTATTCATCTCATTACCAATAGAGAAAACATCGGCATAGCTATTTAACAAACCATAACCACTGTTATTAATTACATCGTTTAATAATGGTAATGCTTCAGAATTTCTGTTTAAAGTAAGGTAAACCTTAGCTAATAAAGATTTAGCAGCCCAAGCATTTGCCCTACCCAAATTAGCGTTAGCAATGGTGTTAAAAGTATTTGTTGGCAATAAATCTTTAGCCAAATTTAAATCGGCAGTAATTAGTTGAAAACACTCGGCAACTGTATTTCTATTGATTTGTTTAGATGTTTCTGGAGCAACCGGAGCGGTTACGGCAGCTACACCACCAAACAATCTTACTAAATTGAAATAGTGATAAGATCTTAAAAATAAAGCTTCGCCAATAATTTGATTTTTTTGTGCTGAGGTTAACGTTGCAGTTCCTTGTTCAACTGTAATTTGCCCATTGCTATAGGTTACACCTAAGCTAGCTAGTACAAAGTTTATAGCTCTAATATTTTTATAGGTTGCTAACCAGTAATTGTAAACTTGTGGATGTGTACTGTTTAAAACAAACATATCCAATTCGTTAAATTCTATATTTTGAACGGCCGAACTTGTAGCTAAACCTTGTTTAGTATTGTCTCCACGTAATTCGGTGAACATCCATTCGTTATACAATGGACCATGTAAACCTCCGTAACATCCAGATAATGCCGTATTAACTTCTGTAAAGTTACGATAAAAGGCATCTGCACCTACGTTAGATATTGGATCTATCTCGATAATTTTTTCGCAAGATGTTACTGTAAATGAAAGTACAGCGGCTAATAATATGTATTTAATCTTTTTCATATCCTTTATAATTAACTTAAAAAGTAAAATCTAAACCAAAAGTTATCGTACGCATTATTGGGAATGCACCTCTTTGGTAACCATCAATAAGTGGCGAGGCATAAGCCGAAGAAGTTGTTCTAGCCTCAGGATTGATTCCTCTATAATTTTTCCCCATAAAATACAATAGGTTTTCTGCCGAAGCATAAACACGCATATTGCTAATTTTTGCTTTTTTGGTGAATTTTGTTGGTAGTCCGTATCCTATAATCACGTTTCTAATAGACGCGTAAGAAGCATCTTCCACAACAAAATCTGTTAGCATTCCGTTAAACCCAAAATCGTTATAGGGGGTTTTACCATCGCCTGGGAATTGCTCACTAATCCATCTGTTCTCATTATTGAAATTTTTATTTAGTCTTTTAGTTTCTAAATAATTATAATCTCCATTAACCAACTGCCCACCTTGCGAACCTTGAATTGAAACACTTAAATCAAAACTTTTATATTTTAACGTATTTGTTACTCCCCATAAAAAATCGGGAAAGGGGGAGCCAATGGTTGTTCTATCGTTATTATCTATAATGCCATCTGCATTAACATCTACAAATTTTAACCCACCCGGTGTATAATACCTAGCTAACAAAGAAGATTGACCGGCAGCTCTAGCTTCATCTATTTGAGTTTGTGAAGTCCATATACCATCTGTTTTAAAGCCTAAATACTGAATGGCTTGTTTACCTACCACAGCCGAGTAGATCTCGTTACGTTCGCCAAAATTGTTTTGAAAAGGCTCGCCACCTAAAGCCAGTAAGGTATTTCTATTTGCAGATATGTTTGCACTTGTTGACCATTCAAAATTTTTAGATCGGTAATTGTTTGAAGTAATTTCAAACTCTAAACCACGATTTCTGACTTTACCTACGTTATTAACATACTCATTAGAACCTGTAATGGCTGGTACCGCTTGGTTATATAATAAACGATCTGTAGTAGAACTATAATATTCTACGGTTAAACCAAAACGATTGTTTAAAACACTTAAATCTAAACCTGTATTATAGGCAAATGTGCGTTCCCAAGTAATGTTTGGGTTCGCTAAAACTGTTCCATTTGGAGATAAACCTAAACCAAGTGATCCGGTGCCACCACCAAAAGAATAATTAGATGGATAAAGTAAGTTGGTAAAAGCAAAACTATTGATTCTGTTATTACCCGTTGCGCCATAACTTGACCTTAATTTTAAATTACTTAACCATCTGGCGTCTTTTAAAAAATCTTCGTTACTAGCTACCCATCCTAAAGAAACCGATGGAAAATATCCCCACTTGCGCCCTGGTGCAAAATTGGAGCTTCCATCTGTCCTAAAACTGGTTTGAAATAAATATTTGCTTTTATAATCGTAATTAAACCTACCTAAATAGGAAATTAATCCAACGCGATCTTGGAATGGAACAGACAGCGCTAAATCAATTTGGGAGGGCTGCGTATTTAATTGATCGGCGGGATAATCTCTACCCACATATCTTGAAGAGTTGGTGAAAGTTTGCTGTGTAGTAAAACCTGCTAAAAATCCAAAAGAGTGGTCCTTTTTTGTGAAATTATAATTCAATGTATTTTCCCAAAGTATATCTTTAAATACTCGGTTTCTAATGTCGGCTTCGTTTACCGCTCCATCTTGCCTTGCGTTGCTTAAAGTAAAATCTAAATCATCCTGATTGGTATAATAGCCACCTATAGATGTCTTTAAAATTAATTTAGGGATAATTTCATAAGATAAATCACCACTTCCTAACATTCTATATTGTGTTCTAGTAATATCTTGTCTATCGGCAATAGATATTGGCGAATTGTTATTGGTACTCCATGGAATTACCGTTCCAGAGCTTGTCCATAAAGAACCATCTGGCATCATACCGCTATAATTTAAGCCGCTAAAATGACGAGCTTGCGCATAGTCTCCGGTGTTAATGCCAGCCCATTGAGGATTTTGACGAACAAATGCCGTTGTAAAATCATTATGTCTTTCTGGTAAGAAAGAAAAGAATCTAAAATAATCCGTATAGTTAGCTGCTGGCCGTGTAGTTCCGTTATAGGAAGGGTTTATGTTGATATTAAATTTTATTTTCTTACTCAAATCTCCCGATAATCTTGTTCTAAAAGAAGCTCTAGTATTATCGCTAAACTTCATCACTCCTTGGTCTTGTGTAATATTTCCAGAAATAAAATACTTCAAATCTTTTTTACCGCCCGAAATACTTAATTGAGCGTTGTTAATTATCGGATTGTTTCTTAAACCCACATCTTGCCAATTAGTAGGTTGCCCAAAAATTTGATTCTCGATTACATACATCGCTCTTTCGTTTGGAGTGATTAGATTACGAGAATTTACTGGCACTGAAGGGTCTTGCTCTCGCAAAGCAGCTTCTCTATAAAGCCCTTGTGCGTATTCAGTAATACTCATAATAGGATTTAAAGCGTAAGATTCTCTAATTCCCGAGAAAGTTTTAACAGAATACCGAGGTTTATCTGCAACACCTTGTTTTGTAGTAATTAAAATAACCCCGTTTGCACCTCTTGAACCATAAATTGCAGCAGAAGCGGCATCTTTTAGAACTTCAATTGATTCTACATCTTGTGGGTTTACAAAAGACAGTCCGTCTGGAACTGGGTAACCATCTACAACTACTAAAGGAGAAGAGTTTGCACTAATAGAGCCAAATCCACGCACCCTAATTACTGGGTCGGCACCAACTTCTGAAGTTACATTTTGGATACTAACCCCAGCAATTTTGCCTATTAAGGCATTGTCTAACCTGGAGGTAGGAATCTCGTCTAAATTGGTGTTTACCAATTTACTTACCGCACCTGTAACCGAAGATTTTCTTTGAGTACCGTATCCAATTACTACCACTTCATCCATTAAGCTACGTTCAATTTCTAAAGTAACATTCATTACTTTTTGATCTGTAACTCCTTTAGCTAACGTTTTAAAGCCTAAGTAATTAAAAACTAAAATTTTCCCTGGTTCTGTCGATATGGTAAATTGACCGTTTAAATCTGTAGTTGTACCAGTTTTTGTATCTTTAATAGATACAGAAACTCCAGGCAACGGCTCCCCTTCAACTGATTTTACTATGCCTTGAACTTTAATTTTTGTTTGAGCTATACTTTGTTTTGCTGCAAAGCATAATAAAAACACAAAGCCATAAGCCATGATTGAAATGTAAGTTTTAAACTTCATAATTTATTATTGGTTATTAAATTGGTTTACAACGGTTATTAAAACCGACTAATTGGTTTACCAAAAATTGGTTTACCAAAAGTAGGGTATATTTTAATTATATCAAAATGTTTATTAAAAAAGGTTTTTTAGTTAAAATTTTGACTTATTAAAAGGCATTAATTGGTTTCACTAAAGTAAACAGTTGTGCTTTTTTGAAGGTGTATTTTTTAAAGTTTTTAAGGGTATAATCTTAAATTAAATATCTTTTATTGATGCCATATTTAGGTTGGAGGAGCGTTTTATTTTATTTGCTTTATAAATCTTTATTATTTCAAAATAGAAAGTAAATGATGTAAGCCTTCTATTTAGTTCGGCTATTTAAAAAAAGGTTTTATCGGTGGTCATATTTAGATTTTAGGTTGCCTTAAATACCCTTACGCTTTGCTACAAATGCTGGGTAAATTGTTTGAGACATATATCCATATAACCTGAGTTGGATTATTATAGTTAGATTATAATGTCTCAAGCCTGGTTTTGAAATGTACAAAAGCGTTAACGATGGAATTAACCTCATTTTTTACTTTCTTTCGACTCCTTACAGGATGATAGCCAAAAAGATACAGCGAACAGCGTGTTAAAACGCCCAAATCATATTAATTTAATCATCAATTATCGAACTCAGGTTGATAAATGAATGGTAAAGGGGTGCAAAAAAAACAGGACTCTTTATTAAAGAATCCTGCTTAAAAATTATGATGTTTTTTGGATTTTAAATTTGGTAGGTGTTATCGCTTTATAGATAAAGCAAAGCTCCTATTTTACCCTATCCCAAACTTTTGATTTACCCACAAAAATTACAGTGGCAATTGCTTTCATCTGATTTTCGTTCTCTAAAACAATTTTTCCTTTCAAACTCATATCTCTATTGGGTATTTCAATTGTTCCTTCCCACACACCATTTTCGTAAACAAAGTTTTTCATAATAATAGTACCTGGTTTTATTTTATTTTCGTCTGTACTTAAGTTTTCTGTTAGCTTGCCAAAATAAAATTCATCTACCTTATAAATTTGGATAGTTTTTGTACCACCTTGCTCTTTCCAAGTACCAATAATTGCATCAGCATCTTGTGTTTTAAAAGATGACATTAAAATAAATGCCAATGCTAATGAGCATATAGTAATATGTTTTTTAAAGTTTTTCATAAAATATTTTTTTGTTTTATAATATCAGATTATTTGTAATTCAAAAACTGTGCAGTTTTTTAGAAAACAAAAAATTGTTATCAAATGGACTATTTTTTTGTATAACCTTTGTAAATAAACCGGATAGTAGTGAAAAGCCCACAATGTAGCTTGCGGAATGCGGACTTGTAACGTATAGCCGGGCTAGCGGAAAATAGTAGTAACCCCTTTCCCTTACAAAACATAAAAAACATACTCTTTAAAATAAGTATAAATTTTTTCTATACTTCTATCAATTAATAGGATTAAAGTAATGCACTTTATGAGTAGAATTAAGTTAAATTTGGATAAATAGATATTCTTTAATTATAAACCTTTTCAAAAATGGAAAATCAAAAATATCCAAACTCATCTAATGATGAAGGTAAATGCCCGTTTAATCACGGTCAAGAGAAACAAAAAGATGACGAGGGAACTACGATTGTTGAAGGCAACCATGATTCCTCTTCTCAAAACTCATCTGCAGCTAAATGCCCGGTAATGCATGGTGGAAATACATCCAACAAAGCATCTGTAAAAGATTGGTGGCCAAATGCACTTAATCTTGATATTTTGCATCAGCATGATACAAAAACAAATCCTTTAGGTGAAGATTTTGATTACTATGAAGAACTAAAAAAATTAGATATAGCAGCATTAAAAGAAGATATGCATGCTTTAATGACGGATAGCCAAGATTGGTGGCCGGCAGATTGGGGGCATTACGGAGGATTAATGATACGTCTTTCTTGGCATTCGGCTGGTTCTTACCGTATTTCTGATGGTCGTGGTGGCGGTGGTGCCGGAAATTTACGTTTTGCGCCTTTAAACTCGTGGCCAGACAATGTGAGTTTAGACAAAGCAAAAAGATTATTATGGCCAATTAAGAAAAAATATGGCAATAAAGTAAGCTGGGCCGATTTAATGGTTTTAGCAGGAACTATTGCTTATGAAAATATGGGCTTAAAAACTTATGGTTTTGCATTTGGACGTAAAGATATTTGGAGCCCAGAAATAGACACTTATTGGGGAGCAGAAAAAGAATGGTTAGCGCCAAGTGATGAGCGTTATACTAATGTGGATGACCCAAGTACCATGGAAAATCCTTTAGCTGCGGTACAAATGGGTTTAATTTATGTGAACCCAGAAGGTGTTAACGGAAAACAAAATCCTTTAAAAACTGCTGCACATATACGTGAAACCTTTGCTAGAATGGCTATGAATGACGAGGAAACTGTGGCTTTAACAGCAGGCGGGCACACTGTTGGTAAAACACACGGTAACGGTGATGCGAGTATTTTAGGCGCAGCGCCAGAAGCAGCAGGTTTTGAAGACCAAGGTTTAGGTTGGAAAAATCCAAGCAATACAGGTAAAGGTCGTTATACCGTAACCAGTGGATTAGAAGGTGCATGGACTACGAACCCAACAAAATGGGATAATGGATTTTTTCAGATGTTGTTTAACCACGATTGGGAACCACGTAAAAGCCCAGCGGGTGCTTGGCAATGGGAACCAATAAATATTAAAGAAGAAGACAGACCAGTAGATGTTGAAGATGCTAATATTCGCCATAACCCGATGATGACTGACGCTGATATGGCGATGAAGATGGACCCGATTTACAGGGAAATATCTTTAAAATTTATGAACGATCAGGAATATTTTTCTGAAACTTTTGCAAAAGCTTGGTTTAAATTAACCCACAGAGACATGGGGCCAAAAGTGAGATACTTTGGTACCGATGTACCACAAGAAGATTTAATATGGCAAGACCCAATTCCGGCTGGTAATACTAATTATGATGTAGCTGCAGCTAAGCAAAAAATTGCTGAATCTGGTTTATCAGTTTCAGAAATGGTTGCTACAGCCTGGGACAGTGCTCGTACTTTCCGCGGTTCAGATATGCGTGGTGGAGCAAATGGCGCTCGTATTCGTTTAGCACCTCAAAAAGATTGGGAAGGTAATGAGCCACAGCGTTTAGCCCACGTTTTATCAGTTTTAGAGCCTATTGCGGCTGAATGCGGAATGAGCATTGCCGATGCAATTGTTTTAGCTGGAAGTTTAGGTGTAGAAAAAGCTGCAAAAGCCGCAGGTTTTGATATTACTGTTCCGTTTGCTGCTGGCCGTGGAGATGCTACTGATGAGATGACAGATGCAGATTCTTTTGCGCCTTTAGAACCTCTTGCTGATGGTTACCGTAACTTTAGTAAAAAAGATTACGTGGTAAGTGCAGAAGAATTAATGCTTGACAGAACACAATTGATGGGTTTAACTGCACCAGAAATGACAGTACTTGTTGGCGGTATGAGAATGTTAGGTACAAATTATGGCGATACAAAACATGGTGTTTTTACAGATAAAATAGGCACTTTAAGCAACGATTTTTTTGTGAATTTAACAGATATGGCAAATACTTGGATACCTAAAGATAAAGGACTTTATGAAATTTGCGACCGTAATACTGGAGCCGTAAAATGGACAGCCACTCGCATGGATTTAGTTTTTGGCTCTAACTCTATTTTACGTTCTTATGCAGAAGTTTATGCACAAGATGATAGCAAAGAAAAATTTGTTAAAGACTTTGTAAAAGCTTGGGTAAAAGTAATGAATGCTGATAGGTTTGATTTATCTTTAAATTAAAACTTTAAAAAATATCGGTTTTGATACTTTATCTTAGCCGATATTAATTTCTTAGGATACAAAAAAAGCAGGATGAAAGTCCTGCTTTTTTTATTAATTGATTTTCATTGAAACCTGAGATTGATTATTAATTCAGCAAACAGTTTAATGTTCTATATATCGGTTTAAGCTTTTAGTTTAAAGCTTTGCGCCTTTAAAAAGTGTTAAGCATCTATTTAATCTTCTGCTAAAAACGGATACCTATAATCTGTTGGTGGGTTAAAGGTTTCTTTAATGGTACGTGGCGAAACCCAACGTAAAAGATTAACCATTGCGCCAGCTTTATCATTTGTACCCGAACCTCTTGCGCCACCAAATGGTTGTTGCCCAACTACTGCACCGGTACATTTATCGTTAATGTAAAAATTACCTGCTGCATTTCTTAAAGCTACCGAGGCTTGCTCTATAGCATAACGATCTTGTGCAAAAACAGCTCCGGTTAAAGCATAAGGAGATGTTTCATCAACCAGTTTTAATGTAGCTTCAAAAGCATCATCCTCATAAACATAAATAGTTAAAACGGGTCCAAACAACTCTTCGCACATGGTGGTGTATTTTGGGTTACTGGTTAATATAATAGTAGGTTCTATAAAATAACCTTCTGTTTTATCGTAATTACCACCGCAAATTATTTCTGAGTCTTTGTCTTTTTTGGCTTGGTCTAAATATTTAGCTAACTTATTGAAAGATTTTTCATCAATAACAGCGTTCACAAAATTGCTAAAATCTTCTGTGCCTCCCATTTTAAAAGAAGCAACATCTGCCAGCATTTTTTCTTTCATTGCTGACCATAAAGATTTTGGAATATAAGTACGAGAAGCAGCAGAACATTTTTGTCCTTGATACTCGAAAGCACCACGAACTATGCCGGTTACAGCCGCTTGCCAATCGGCAGATGGATGCACCAAAATAAAATCTTTACCTCCGGTTTCGCCAACAATACGAGGGTAGCTTTTATACTTGTGAATATTGTTCCCAATAGTTTTCCAAATATGTTGGAATACCGCAGTTGATCCTGTAAAATGTATCCCTGCAAAATCTGGATGGTTAAAAACAACTTCGCCAACTTCTGGTCCGTCAGCATAAATTAAATTTATAACGCCATCGGGCACACCAGCTTCCTTAAAAATTTTCATCAATACGTTTGCAGAATATACTTGCGTATCGGCGGGTTTCCAAACTACCACATTGCCCATCATGGCGCAAGAGGTTGGCAAATTACCAGCAATTGCAGTAAAATTAAATGGAGTAAGCGCAAATATAAAACCTTCCAAAGGGCGCTGCTCTAACCTATTCCACACTCCACTGGGCGATATTGGTGGTTGTTGCTGATAAATTTCTGCCATGTAGCTTACATTAAAACGCAAAAAGTCTATCATCTCACAAGCAGAATCAATTTCGGCTTGAAAAGCATTTTTAGATTGGCACAACATCGTGGCTGCATTTAATTCGTAACGATATTTTGTAGCAATTAAATCGGCCGCTTTTAAAAATATAGCTGCTCTGTGTTCCCAAGCTAAATTTTCCCAATCATTTTTTGCCGCTAAGGCAGCATCAATCGCTTGCTTAACATGTGTTGTATCCCCATAACTAAATTCGCCTAATTTGTGTTTATGGTTATGTGGCGGAGATATTGTTTTTTTATTTTTTGTAGTTACTTCTTTGCCTCCAATATACATTGGTATATCAATTTCTTTACTGCGAGCTTCTACTAAAGCATTCTTAAGCAATGCTCTTTCTTTTGTTCCAGGAGCGTAACTGTATATAGGTTCATTTGTTGGTGTAGGTACTTTAAAAAATCCTTTTAACATAAAATTTTTTTTGTGTTTAGTTTAAAGGTAAGGTTTTGTGCTTTAAGACAAAGTAATTTTGATGTTATACTGCTATAAACTGTATGTTATTTATTTGCTACAATAGTGCAATAAAAACTTGATAAGCTATATTTGACTGAAAATTCAACATGATGATTAAAAAAAATATATTTCCTTTCGCTTTATTAATTGCTAGCATGTCTCTGGTATCTTGGGGCGTTGTTGCGCATAGGTCTATCGCTAAAATTGCAGAAAATCATTTAACTCCGAAAACCAAAATAGCGGTTACAGCTTTACTTGGAACAGAAACAATACCACTAGTAAGCACTTATGCAGATGAGGTGAGGTCGGCAAAAGAATTTTCCTACACCGCTCCATGGCACTATATCAATTTAAAACAAGGTTTAAATTACCAAGAGTATGTTGTGGCTTTAAAAGCAGATACCGGAGCAAACGTTTACAATGCTTTACTAAAAATGGAAAAGCAGCTAAAAGATGCTAAAAGCAGTAGAGAAGAAAAGGTATTTGCTTTAAAATTTATTATTCATTTAATTGGAGATTTACACCAACCTTTTCATGTAGGCAGAGGTGAGGATAAAGGAGGAAATGATATTAAAGTAAAATTTAGAGGTAGAGAAACAAACATACATGCACTTTGGGATAGTGGTTTGGTAGAATATAACGGCTTTAGTTTTACAGAAATGGCTACAGCTTTTGATAATGTGAGCGAAGAAAAAATTAAACAATGGCAAAATGACGATGTAACTGTTTGGCTATTTGAATCATACCAAATAGCAACATTACTTTATGCTGAAGCAGCAGAAAACTCAGATTTTGATTATACTTACTATCCAAATCATTCAGAAATTTATAAAGAAAGAATGCAAAAAGCTGGAATTAGGCTAGCAGGTTATTTAAATAAGATTTATAAGTAAATAACTTTACAGATAGAGAAGGGCTTTACAGATTAGTTTGTAAAGCTTTTTTTTGTAATCCTCTTTTTATTAAATTTTGGTGTAAATTAGTTCTATAACTTTTACGGTTTTGAAAAAATTAGCAATTCTTTTTTCCTGCTTAATCAATTTATGGAGTTTTGATGGCGTTGCGGAACAAATTATAGAAACAACCGTTCTTTCTAAAAAAAGCCAAATTTATTTTCATTCTTTAAAAAACACTTCAAACTTTACTTTAAAAAACCAAGGCGACTTAAAAACTATAGTTTATATAAGGGTAGGAACACAAAACTTGTATAAGTATCACTCTATTGATGTTTTTAGGTTACAACAAGGTTTTAATTATGCCTTAACTTTAAAAGTTGACAGCAAAAACCAAGTACAAAATGGGCCATTAACTCCTTACCATCAACGAAGCAACAATCCAGATTTGCAAACTTTTAAGGTAGAGATATTACCAAATCAAGTATTAAAGCTATCAGTTTCGATTAATAATTTTGAATTAAAAGCTGCAGATAACACTATCCACATTTACAATCCCGAAGCTTATTACGAATTGAAGAACAAAGAAGACAAAGCGGTTAAAACCAGTCTTTACATTTCGTTATTGTTTTTAGGAAGTTTAATAATCATGGCTTTATTTAGTTTTTTAATTTATTTACAAAATAAATCGAGTGATTTTTTAAGCTATGCAGGTTACTTAATTTTTGTATTAGCTTTTAGCATCATTGCCGATTTTCCGGTAAAATTCAACTCGTTTTTTATTTGGGATTATCCACAGGTTTTTATCCAATCTAAAGAAACTTTAGTTTTTGCTTACCTTATTTGTTACCACCTATTTTTAATTAAATTTTTAAAGCTTAAAGAACGTTTAAAATCTGTTAATAAAGGCTTAACAATTATTAATTACATTTTTTCGATAGTTATTATTGTCAATATCATCTTATTAATATCAACCAATTTAAAGCTTCAAAATATAGCTTTTAAGGTAAATAGTGTACTGCTTTTTGCTGTTATTCCGTATTATGCTTTTATTATTTATAAGTTATTTAGAGTGAGGCATTATAATTTCTACAAGTATATTTTATGGGGAATTTTGTTCTTTTATTTAGGAAACATTGGAGGCACTTTTAGCCAAGTTTTTGGTTGGAAATTTTTGGGGCTTCTCCCTAATAACTATACTCAAATTGGGACATTTATTGAGCTTTGCTTTTTCTCTTTGGGTTTAGGAGGTAAAATGGTTGAAGAAAGCAGAGAGAAAATTAAATATCAAAAGCAAGTTTTAGAAGTGCAAATGATGGCTTTGCAGGCACAAATGAATCCGCATTTTACTTTTAATTGTTTAAACGCAATTAGAAATTTAATACTTCAAAACCAAAATGATAAAGCGTCAAGTTATCTTTTAAAATTCTCCAAATTACTGCGTTTAACACTTGAAAACTCCATCAGAAAACAAATTAGTTTAGAAGAAAACATTACTTATTTAGAAATGTATTTGGCAATGGAAAGCTTAAGATTTGGTGAAAGCATTAATTACAGCATAAACAAAAACATGATTAAAAATGGTGATTTAATTTTTTTGCCACCCATGCTACTACAACCGTTTGTAGAAAACGCAATTAAACATGCTTTTCATCAACAAGCAGTAAATAAAACTATTAAAATATCATTTACAGAGCATTTAAATATTTTAGTTATTGAAGTGGAAGATAATGGTATTGGTATTCAAAAACACCTCAATTTATCTCAAGCAGATTATAAATCAAGAGCAACAGAAATAACAAAAAATTATTTAGCACAATGGACCAGTTTATACAACAGAAAAATTGATTTAACTATAGTGGATAAACATGATTTAGAAACTAAAGAGACGGGAACTTTAGTGAAAATAAGTTTAGAACTTGATTAATTACGTTCTATCTGATTAAAAATATCAATAATTTTATCTTTATTGTTTTTTGACACGCTGATTTTTTCCCCGTCTTCCATTACCACATAGCCACCATCGTTTCTTAAAAACTTTTTTAAATACAAGGGGTTAATTAAATGTGATTGATGAATACGTATAAAACCATTTGTAGATAATAAAGTTTCTACTTCTTTTAAGGTGCGGCAAATTAAATAGCTCTCTCTATTTTTTAAGTAAAAGTGGGTGTAATTACTATCAGACTGGCACCTTATGATTTCACTTATCTCTATAAACTCTAATCCATAGGTGGTAGGCAGGGCAATTTTAGATCGGGTTATTTGCGAGTTTTGCAAAACATCCATAAAAAAATTAAAATGGTTTGTTGCCAAGTTTTTTTGCGATTTATTCTCCCATTTTACCAAACATTCTAATAATTCTACTTCGTCAACAGGTTTTAATAAATAGTTTAGTGCGCTATATTTGAATGCTTTTATCGCATATTGATCATAAGCAGTGGTAAATACAACATCAAATTTAAAATTTCCTATTTGCCCTAATAATTCAAATCCGTTTATGCCAGGCATTTCAATATCTAAAAATAAAATATCAAATTCTGTTTTTTTGATAAACGTTAAAGCTTCTATAGAGCTGTTGAACTTTCCAATAATTTGAACAGGCTTTGCAAAGCTTTTTAAAAGAATTTCTAAAGATTCAGTACAATGCAATTCATCATCAATTAGTACAACTTTAATCATATTCAAATTTAACTTATTGTAAATAATATTTTAGTTCCTATAGCCATTTCACCATCAAAGTTGTCTTTTATTTCGTAAGATATACAATTACTGAAATTTTCATTAAAAAGTTTTATTCTTTCCTTAGTCAAATCCATACCGTATGATTTATGTTTTTTAAGGGTTTCACCTTTTTGCAAAGCCGATTGAGCCCTGCCAATTCCATCGTCCTCAATGATAAAATGATAAGAATTATTCTTTTCCGGATTACTTTCTATCGTAATGTTTAATGTTTTTGTTGGATTTAAACTGGGTAGTAAACCATGCCAAATAGCATTTTCTACAAAGGGTTGTAATAGTAAAGGCGGGATAAATATTTCGTTGGTATCAACATCATCATGAATATTTATGTTATAAAAAAATTGATCGTTAAAGCGGTTGGCTTCTATAGCTAAATACAAAGAAAGCGCTTCTAACTCGCTACTTAAGCTTACTAATTCTTTTTTGCTATGTTCTAAAACCAAACGTATCAGTTTAGAAAACCTGTTTAAATAATCAGCAGCTTTATCATTTTGGTTGCTTAAAATAAAATATCGGATAGAGCTTAAACTATTAAATAAAAAATGAGGATTCATTTGAGAGCGTAATGCCATCATCTCCGCTTCAGCTAGTTTTTTCTCGTAATTTATCTGTAGCGTGGTAATCTTTTCTTTTTCAATTTCTTGGTTTTTTTGGATAATTTCTTCCGTACGGATTTTGATTTTTTGTTCTAATTCTTCGTTAGAGTTTTTTATTAATTTCTGATTGATTTGGAGCTGATTGATTAAAGCATCTTTACTCTCTTTTTTTTCATCTTCATTTAATTTTATTCGATAGCCAATGGCTAAAGAAAAGCATAAAACCTCGGCTAAAATCCCTAACTGAAAAATATTGGCTGCTGATAGGCCAATTTGATAATCGCCAAATAACCTAAAATTTGCATCAGCCAAAGAAGCTATAATTCCGCCAATTAAATAGAATAGCGCTCCTAAAAAAAAGTAATCAACCACTGGCGATTTTACTTTGATATACACCCAAATAAGTAAGCCAATATTTAATGGAAATAAAATAATTCTGGTGCCAATAAATAAGATATTTCTAAGCTCAAAATCAAATAAGGTAATCATCATAAACAAATGAAGTCCAGCATAAACCAAATAGCAATAGCTTAATATTTTCAGGAAACGAACTAGCTTTGTATCATAATCTCCAATATTTAAAAGCTCAATCACAAACCAATTGTAAACCGCAAAAAATAGGAATTGGATAGGTTCATTTATATATGACCGCATAATGGGGAAATAATCTATCATGCTTCCAATCCATGTGATTTTGTTAAGCCTAGTAAGTGCATAAATAATTGTTCCTAAGAGGTATAATGAGTAGTATAAATAAAGTTTTTGGTAGCTTTTAAAGTAGAGAAAAATCATGAAAAGGAATATAAAACCTATTGAGCCTATAAACAAAATCACGATGAAGGTTTCTTTTAACTTGGCGTTTTGATATTTTAAAATTTCTTCACTATAGGTTGATTTATCTTCTATAGTAATATTTAAATCGGGATTAACATTTCTCTTATTGTAAATTTTTAAATAAACCTGTTGAGTTTTTTGCGGTGCTAACTTAAAATTTAAATAATAAGAAATATTAGGTATTTGAAGCTGTGGAGTAGGGCAGTAAGTACCCGTTTTGCCTTTTAATTTCAAAATATTACCTTCTAAAAGATAAATTTCTGCATAATCATTGTTGCCGGTGTAAATGTACCATTCATTATAACTATCAATATTGTTATATAAGTTAAGCTTAAACCAATATGCACTTTGATGATTGATTTTTATATTCCGTTTTTCATTGCTAAATAATTGTTTATTAACCGTCTTTATGCTTGCTCCTTTTTCTGTTTCTAGAACTTGGACATCAGGCATATCAAAAAAATAAGTATATCCTTTTAGCGCTGAAAGTGGGATTGCGTTTTGCCTGTTTTGCGCAAAACTTGCTAAACTAAATAGACAAACAATAAACGGACTTATCCATCTGAACATGCACATAAAATAATTTATTTGCTGGCTAATAACAATACCCAATGAGTATATGTAGCATTTGAATGAGTATTTAGCTGGTTTTAGGAATTCTTTATAATGAGGGCCTAAAACCGATATTTTGAACTAAAAATCAAATACTTACTCAAGAAGGTTAAATCCTGTCCAATAATCTCCAAATTCTTACTGGCTGTTTTTAGAGGCTACCAACAACATAGTTTTGGGTAAAGAAATAAATTATACTCAAATGAAAAAGTTAACTTTAATAACCACTTTAATGTTTTGTGTAGCGATAACTCAGGCTCAAACGGAAACACTAAAAGAAAAACTCGCAAGAAAATTAAAAGAGGCAAAAGATCAAAAAATTGAAAAAACCATTGATAAGGCACTTGGAAAAAGCGAAGAGAAATTGGATAAAAGTGTAAATGGAGTAATTGAAGGTAAAGAGAAAAAAAACAAAGCCGACAAAGAAAACACTGAAGAAACTAGCAATACCTCAAATCAAAGTGGCACAAGCAACGCAAACACCTCTCCTTCTGCTAAAATTTCGGCAACTTCAAAATTTGATTTTATATCTGGAGAAAAGGTTTTGTATTATGATGATTTCTCCAGAGTTGCAGTAGGCGATTTTCCTGCTGATATTAACACCAACGCCAGTGGCGAAGTGGTAACCTTAGAAGGCAAGGAAGGTAAATGGCTCAACATGACTAAAAACGGCGCTTTTATTCCTGATAATATTAAAAACCTACCAGAGAATTTTACACTAGAGTTTGAGGTTGGGATTGATAAAGATCCATCAAATAATTACTCGGGTTTGGGATTAAACTTCAACATCAATAACGATCAACTTTTTAAAGATATGTTTTTTGCTAAGGGAACTTCCATAGTTTACCTTCACCCAGGGGCAGCACAAGCTACCATCTCTATTATACCAACTCAAGGAACCGATATTTCTAACGAAATACCAATGCCACAATGGGATGTAAATAATAAAACTTTTGCTAAAGTTTCTATTTGGAGACAAAAAGGAAGGCTGAGAGTTTACGTAGACCAAGATAAATTGATTGATATTCCTCGCTTTTTTACCGAAAACCAAGTGTACGGTTTTGCCTTTTTCAGGAATTTTTTTAGAGAATGCAATGTTTTTATAGGCAACATAAAATACGCCATTGCACCTGCTGATACCAGAAGTAAATTAATTACTGAAGGTAAATTTGTAACCCGCGGAATTTTGTTTGATGTAAACTCAGATCAGATTAAACCAGAATCAAATGGAGTTTTGAAAGAAATAGCCGCTGTTTTACAGGAAAATCCAACAGTTAAAGTAAAAATTATTGGTCATACCGATAGTGATGGCAATGCAGCTTTAAATCTTGATTTATCTAAACAACGTTCTGCGGCAGTAAAAAATGCTTTAAGTACCGTTTTTGGTGTGGATGCTAGCCGTTTAGAAACAGATGGTAAAGGCGCTGCCGAACCATCAGAACCAAATACAACCCCACAAGGCAAAGCAAATAACAGAAGAGTAGAATTTATTAAGCTATAATAATGGGTTTTAAGCTGTTGCTCTTTATTTGCTTTAATTTTTCATTGCTTACGCAGGATGAAAGCTTTGTAGAAACTTTAGCCAATACCTATTTGGTAACTAATAAAAGTAATACAGGCATCACAAAAATCAGCCTTGATACAGAACATAAGAAGCTAAAGGTTTGGGAAAGTTGTGTACCAAAAGATTGCGATTGGGGGATTACCAGTTACCAACAAAAGAACAACACCATTACAGCTTTTTATGCAATGGGCGACATAAAAAAGCAATTAACCATCAGTTTATTAGATAATAAATCGACGATGAACGCCGAGATAAAATATCAGGTAAATCAAAAATTAACCAAAGTTGTGAGCTATCAACTTAAGGCTCAAAACAATAGAATTAAATAAAAAACGAAATGAAAAAAATTATCAAATTATTGATCATCGTTATGGTAATGATGACAGGAGTACAAGTAAGTTATGGACAAAATTTTACAGCCTTATTTGGTACATGGCGACCAAGTACACCAATAACTAATACTCAGTACACCAAAATTACCTTTGTAAATTTAATAGCTAATACCAAAGCTAAAATTTCAGATGCGAATAATAATCATATAGAGTATAATTTAAAAGCTATTCCAAACGGCGGACTAGAAACTCTTTTACCAATTGAAATTAAAAAGCTGTATGGATATGACGCTAAAAAAGTATTTGTGCGCCTTTATAATCAAAACAATAGGTTAAGAGTAGTAAGAAAAGTTTATGAATATGATAGAAATGGCACTTTATTAAATTCAAATCCAACAATAGATAGTATTATTTATGAAAAAGCTATTTTCAATAACAATCTAAATCCAAATAAACCAACTAATTTGCAACCGGGAAATTTGATTAATAATGGCACTATCATCAAAAAATATTTAGATGTTAATGAAGATGGTACTAATAAAAAACTACCCATAGCCACTTCTTATAACATTACTAACGTCAAATTCCAGACATTGTATGTAGACGATGATAAGGATTGTAATAAGAAAACAAGCGAGTTTTCTAATAACAAGGCTGAATTTTTTGGAGATATAAAAATAAAAATATTTAAATCTGCAACTGCTCTTAATTCTGATTTAGGCAGGATATTTAGTCAATATTTTAAAGGAAATCTTTTCAGTAGCTACTTTATAGAATTAAACGCTCTAAAATTATCAACCGAGACTTATAAAAGTAATTTTCAAGTTGCTTCGGCAGACTATAATCAAACTAGAATCGTGTTTTTTGGGAAATTAATGGAAATAAATCCATTGATAGATGGTGAAAGTGGTTGCGAAACCGAAATTGATTATTTATTAGGAAGTAAAAATGGTGACTCATCAAAAGACTTATACCTAAAAGATTTGGTTAACGGAGATAACTACATCGACTTAAAGACCAGTAAAAATACCATGCGCATCCACTTTACCATTAAACCTAACTAACTGGTTGATATGAAAAAATTAGTTTTATTGATACTGACAATGGTTTCGGTTGGAGCTTTAAAAGCCCAAACACCTGCCGAGATTGAGAAAGCTCAAAAAGAGGCTATGCAACAAATTAGCAAGCAATTAAATTGCGATACACTTTCTAAATTGTTAAACGCTCAGTATAATGATTTAGATAAAACGCAATTAACTAAAGAGCAACTAACCCAATATGAGGCAAATATTGATAGCCAGATAAAAATTTGTAAAGAATATGCTCAATTTTTAAAAACAGGAAGTTATCCTAACACATCAGAACCAGAAAATGAAGAAGTCAGCAAGCCAGAAACTAATTTAGAAATAGGAGAGAAAAAACCAAATATTAAAAGTTTAGAAATCTCTGCAGGTTATAAAATCACTTATTTGATAAAGGATGAAGGTAAAACAGATAGAATCGATATGTACTTATCAGATACAAGTCCAAATTATACCATCAGCGCAAAAGATCCCGAAACAGGGCAAAAGTTTTATTCGATTTATAAAGCTAACGAGAAGAAAATATACAGTGTAGCTCAAAATATGGTGATAACTATGGATATGAATGCAAATCAGAAGAGTATGTTTGGAGATTTTGCTCCAGATTTCTCAAAAATTCAAAAGTATAAATTAACACCAACTGGAAAATCTAAAACGATAGCTGGCTACTTAAGTCAGGAGTTTTCTGGAAAAGATGAAGAAGGCAATCCGACTAAAATTTGGATAAGTTACAGCCTAAAAACAGGAAGCTACATTATGCCAGGCACAAAATATGTAGAAGCCGAAAGAGCCATTTATAAAAAGGTATATAGCAATGATAATCAAGGCTTTTTCTTAGCTTTTAATACCGTAGCTTCTGGTGGTACAACCGAAATGATTGCAGAAAGCATCCAAAAAATAACCGCCCCTATATCTATATCTGTTGAAGGCTACAATTGGGTAGACAGAAACCAAATGATGAACAATTTAACCCCACCTAAAAATTAATATTTAAACAAAAAATCATGAAAAATTTAAAAATCACTTTGATTGCAATTTTAATTGCAACGGCAAACTCTTTTGCCCAAACTTTACCTCAAACCGTAAAATACGACTTCAAGTTTGATTGGCTTGCCGCTTACAAAATCAACAAGTTAGACATTACTACAGATAATGTAATGAGTATTGGTTATTGAAGATTGTTTGTGAAAAACAAAAACACAGGTAATGATGACCAAATACAGCCTACGGGTTTCTCTTACATTGGCAACTACGGAAGAGTGTTTGAAGTAAGCAGAGCTGGCGCTTTTGAGATGAAAAATATGGGCGTAAGATCTATTATGAATTCGTCTGTTCGTTTCCAGTTTGAGCCTGCTAGATATGGCTACAAAACCATGGCAGATTTATATGATAACGCCTATTTTAAAATAGTTGCAGAAGTAAAACTACGTAGAATGCCAAACGATGAGAATATTGGTAAAGCAGAATCAATCATCTTTTTGAAAGACGCAAACATTAGTGCTAAAAATGTTGATGGTGCCAGAAATTCAAGTAATGCAGCTACAGGAAAAGGTTTTTTTCGATTCAATAAAGGCGACAAAAACATTGGTATTTTATATAGTATCAAACCAGTTAACTAAACAGCTATTCCAAAAATAACAGCTGGTTAATCAATGGTTAATCAGTTGTTTTAAAGTCAATATCATGAAAAAATTAGTAATCATATTTTCAATAATTGCCGCTTCATTAAGCGTAAAAGCACAATCAATTTCAGGTGCAATCAAAATAAAAGAGCAATCTAAAGTAGAAATTCAAGCAAAAAACAATAAAGTAGTAAGTATTTATGCCACTTTCAGAGAAAATCAATATCCAATTTTATTCAGTTTAAAAGGAGCCGATTTACCTTATAACTCAGAGAAACAACAAGTTGTAAATATTCAGTTTATCACTACTGTTAAAAAGGACGGAAAAATTATCGCATCTATTCCAAGAAAACCTATTCCGTTTTTTCCTGGAGATATGCTGATGCCTGTAGAAACCTTTGATTTTATCTCCATTTTATCAAGCATCCAAAAAAATGGATTAGATAAAGTTTCTGAAATTCCGGCTGGTAATTACGAGATTGTTTTAGAGGCTAAGGTGTCAGAAGTAAAAGGAGAAATATCGCCATTAAGCCTTTTTGTTAAATTTTAGTTGATGTATTTAAACACTTGCACTGTGCAATGCTCAACATTACAGCTATTAATTGCAGCTAAACAAATCCACCGAACTAAAAATTTTTAGGAAATAAATTAGCAAAAAAAAATAGCAAAAATTTAAGGCGTTATCATACATGTTATCTCTAAAAGAAATAACTATTACGATAGCGCTTTTTTTGCTAAACTAATAAAAAGGTCAAATTTCATATCAAAACATCGTATTATTATTTTTCAATCCTTTAATTAAGTTTCATTAACACCCACCCTTATATTTTTTCGAAATTTTTAAATTAATTTGCTAAGTCATCCTGGTCTTTACTGCCATAACACTAAAATAAATCCTAATATAAATTACCAGTATCAGTAAATTCCCAGGGTCAACGCATGAAAAAAGTAAAAAATCGTAGGGTTATTCACATAATGTTAGTTTCTGCTTAA
>NZ_JBHULV010000055.1:0-65068 GCF_042684645.1 Pedobacter alpinus | reverse complement strand
TAAGCAGAAACTAACATTATGTGAATAACCCTACGATTTTTTACTTTTTTCATGCGTTGACCCTGTGAATAGCACATTTTTGTACAAAGTGTTTTATGATGATTTTTACTTGTGGTTGGTTTTATTACCAATCACTTATTTTTTTCCTCCAAACTACTCAGTGGTGCGGTGATAACACCTACCACAATCATAATATTTTTTATTTTTTAAACAGTGGTTAACAAATTCTAATTAACGGTTCATTTTATTATATTGCTTAGGATTAAGGTGTAGAGAGAACTATTTACCGATGAATGAAACCGAATTTGGGCGGCTTAACAGGCTTTGCCCAATCTGGTTTAAGTGTTCCGAAGGGTCATCTAACTAGAAAAACGAGGACTGCGTCTGGAAAATTAATGCAGAAACCAATATAAAACATATGGCAACACGCTACCGTTTTGGTGATAATGAAATTCCACATTTCGTTACATTTGCTGTTATCAACTGGATTGATGTTTTTAGCAGAGAAGATTATAGAGTTATTGTTACAGACAGTTTAAAGTATTGCATTCAAGAGAAGGGACTAAATTTGCATGCTTGGGTAATCATGACCAATCATATTCATTTAGTTATTTCATGCAAAGACGGCTTTAAACAAGCTGATGTTTTAAGAGATCTGAAAAAATTTACAGCAAAAACCATTATCAAAACAATAGAAGAAAATTCAAAAGAAAGCAGAAAAGATTGGTTAATTTGGATGTTTAAAAGAGCTGGAGCAAAAAACACGAATAATAAAATTTATCAGTTTTGGCAACAAGACAATCATCCAATAGAATTGACAACTCTACAAATGATGGAGCAAAAAATAAATTACATTCATGAAAACCCTGTAAGAGCCGGAATTGTAAATGAACCTCAGCATTATAAATATAGTAGCGCTTTTGATTATTTTGAAGATGAAACAGGGTTGTTAGCAATTCAAAGGATATGGTAGTACAACTTATTCCGGACGGAGTCCTGGTTTTCAAAAAGCATTTCAGTGATCCTAAAAAAGGAACACTGAAACGAGGGGGGATTATTTTGAAGATGAAGCCGGGTTATTAGAAATACAAAGGATATGGTAGTACAATTTATTCCGGACGGAGTCCTGGTTTTCAAAAAGCATTTCAGTGATCCTAAAAAGGAACACTGAAACGAGGGGGGTAGGATAACACCGAGGGCACTGAAAAACTACCCATTAAAATAGGGCTTATGAATTTTTTATTCCATAAGCCCTTTTCTTTGTGATATTCGCAATCTCCTAAATTTTATTTTGCAATTAGACGATTCTAAGAGGCCTTATGTGCCGTTTTTTCTCAATGTTTAACACGACATTTTTTCACAAGGACTTTTTCAGTGCCCTCGATAACACCTACGGTATTTTTAAAAATAATTAAACTAGTTTTTTACAATCCTTTTTACTAGCGGTATATTACCGTTCAATCTTAGTAAGTAGATGCCCGAAGCTATATTGTTTAAACTGATAGTTGTTTGCGTTAATGAGCTATCTAATAAGATTTGTTTTAATATTTTACCGTTGCTGTCTATAAGCTGTATTTGATGATAAAGACCTGCCACAAATTCAACGTTAATGATATCTTGCGTTGGGTTTGGATAAATTTTTACTTCATTATCAGTTAAAGATACATTAACCACTCGTACCCCTAAATCTGTTATTTTACCGTTAAAATCTTGTTGTTCTAATCGATAATAATTAATACCATTAGCTGGTCTTTTATCATAAAAAACATAATTATTACCGGTTGTTGTATTTCCAAAACTTAAAACTTTACCAATAACATTAAACTGCTGCCCATCCACTGATTGGGAAATGATAAATTCTTTGTTATCAGTTTCAGAAGCGGTTTGCCACTGTAAGTCAACAACTCCTGTGTTTTGAAGTGTTACATTATAGTTAAGTAGTGTAATTGGCAATGTTACATCAAAATAGGTCAATGCTTTTGCCATAAAAGTTGTAATTTGTTCTTGAGATGCAGTTTCTAGTGGGAATCCAAGATAAATAATTCCACCAGGGGTTGTTCCCGACCCAAATGTACCTTTATAGGCAATTCCCCCAAAACGTATCAATGGGTTATTATATTTTAAAATTGCTGTTGCGGTCCCAAAAGGGCTGATATTATCAGGATATGTTGCTAGATAATTCACTCCAAGATTTAGTGTTAGGCCTTCGAATGGACTTCCGATTACGCCTGACACTGGCGTGTCTGAGGTCGCACCGTCACTAACATAAGTTGCCTTCAAATAGTTATTCAAAAAAGGTATATCGTACTCAGTTGCAGCAGGCCGGTTTAAGTTGTATGCAATCTCTGATCCTGTAATTAGCAGTTTTCCACCATTATCCAAGAAAGCTTTAACTTTCGCTTTATTTGTGCCGTTAAAAATTTTGTCAGTGCCAGATTCGTCACCGCTAAACCATAACACCATATCGTAGTCACTTAATAAAATAGTTCCTGCGTCTATCATCTCATCGGCAGCAGAATTAATTCGCAGTGTGGCATTGTCTCGTAACGTTTCAAAATAAATGGCAGCAAAATTATGCGATCTTGATTTATAATCGGTAACTCGATCAAATCCGTCAACAATAAGAACCCTTGGCCCTGTTGTAACATTTACAGTTCTGCTATAAACATCACTTGGTGCACTTTCAACATCGGGATGAATGTCATTTGTAACCACCGCAGTAAGCTTAAAATGAACTGCGTTCGTTGTAGGCGCCACTAAGAATTGATTTGGGTTTAAACTGACACTTGTTGTGGTGGCTGTTAACGTAGATTCATCAGCAGCTAAGGCCCAACCAGTAAATTCGTCGTCTAAGGCGTAATATAAGCGATATCCTTTTAAATTAGGCTCGGTGTTGGCTTTCCACGCTGCATTTACTACATTAGAACCCGCTGTACCTGTTATGTAATGTAGCGTTGGTAATGAAACCGATGGAATTACAATGCCGCCGGCAATTCTGTTCAATAAATTTGTCCAACGTGTAGCAGTCAAATTAGGGCAATCGGTAGCTCTAACATCACTATGACCATATATGCCACGGTCGCCATTAATTCCTCTTCTTAATCTTGGAATGTTATTTCTATTACAAACATCTATAGCTAGGTTTGCTGCAGCAACTAGCATGGGTTCGCTATCCCACATGGCTAAGTTGGTAGCTAAAACTTCATGTTCTGTACTTATGCCTGCACCATTCCATTGTGGAAAACCAGTTACACCTTGTGAATAAGCTCTGTCGCCTTCTCTCACTACCTGAGATATTTCGCCATCAGAATTTCGAATAGCATAATGAGCGCTAGATGGTGAAGTACGTGTGCAATCACTAAACCAAGATATTGCACCAGCATAAGTTCCGGTTGCCATATAATGAACAAAATAGTAATCTATGCCATAGCCGTTTCGCCCTGCACCAAAGTTACATGTAGTCATTCTATTTAATGCAGTTGGATAATCGGTGGTTGAACTAGCAACATTTTGAACACTCTCCGTTTTTCTTTTAGGTGCGATTTTATATTCAGGAATAGTAATTGGTTCAGCGTCAATTTGAATAATTTCTCTCCAAAGCGATACCGTTTTACTTCCGTTTTTGATCACATTGTAAAAACTAGTTGCTAGCGAAGTCTTCATTTCTTCGTTGCTTAAACCCGTCAAATCTCTTGTTGCCTCAAACCAATCCGCTAAATTAGCTGATGCAGGTTTGCCTTTTTGATAATAGGCTAATAGTGCGGCTGCGGCTCTAATATTTGCTTTGGCTTGATTTTTTATATCGTGAGCACTTGCATTCGTTAAACTTTCAGCAAGTGTAATTTGTTTGATATTGTCCGATTCTATCAAACCCATCATTCCATAAGAGCCATAAAAAGAGGGCCCAGTTTGTGCCCAATTGCTTTGTACTTGAGCCGCAGCTTTCAATATGATTGCAGGTACTTTAAATTCAGTTGCTGCGTCATTGATGTATTTTTCTGTTGTTGCCACTGATGGATGCGGACGATTTAAAACATCGGCAAGGTGTGCATGGTCTTCGCCACCATGATCATATTCAATAACAACCCCTTGCAGCTTGATTGATTGATTTTGCTTTTTTATCTCGGCTTGCCTGTTGCGGTCGGTATTTGAAAGAAAGTCGTTCATATTTCTTTGCAAAAACACATCACCGTTTTCATTAACACTTTTTTCTATTGGCGAACTCAAATTTTTATCTACCAATTTAATCAAGTCTTCGTTGGTTCTTTTGACTTGTGCAATGGTGCTACATGATACTACAAAAACTAAAACAATAGTTTTTAAAATAAAAGGTAATTTTCGTTTCATATTGAATATATTTTAATATAAGGTTTTAATAAAAAATGAATACACAAAAGAGAACACTTGAATCATAGATAACTGATTGATAGTGTAATTGTAAGAATAATAAATTAAAAATGCAAGTTAATGCGGTTTTGTATTAAAAATAACGTAAATAACCGCACATGAAATCTAGATTAAGTGTTCTTAAGGGTCTCTAACTAGAAAAAAAAGGACTGCGTCCGGCAAATTAATGCATAAACCAATATAAATTATGTAAAAACACGCTACCGTTTTGACGACAATGAAATTCCACATTTCGTTACATTTTCAGTTATCAACTGGCTTGATGTTTTTAGTAGAGAAGATTATAAAACAAGGGCGTTAACAATAGAATAGAAAGGACTTAATCTGTGGTTTAAGTGTTCCTAAGGGTCACTTAAATCTAATTAGAAAAACGAGGACTGCGTCCGGAAATGTTTAGGACATTCTTTAAATTGGTAATAAACCTGATTTAAAGTAGAATATTTAAATTAACCTTATAACCAAATACACATATCTCAATTTTCTAAAAAAGATTTAATTGATTACTGAAATAGAGAATACTTAAAAAGAATAGATGATTGAAAATCCCTTTCAATTATAAATTCGACATGCCCTTTGGAACAGCTGGTTTCATATACTATAAGTAAACCTTTCTTGTGAGATGTCTCGTACCTACTATTGACGTTTTTTATAATCACCTATTAATTAGGTTGCTAAAAGCAGCGCCGTCCTTTCGAATCCGCTCAGGGTCACTCCCACCTTGTGTTGTTGCCAAATCATGAGTTTTATCGTCATTCTATATTGATTTATATGAAATGTATTAGGCCTCGAAATGACGTGATGGAGAAAAAATTACTTCAATTAATTGCGTTGGGAACATGTGGAACAGCTGGAATCAAAAAATCATAAAACAAAAAAAGCAACTACAAATTAATGCAGCTGCTTCTTGAAACTATAAATGATATGTGTTTTAAGAAAAACTTAAACCACCGTTAATGTCAATATTAGTTCCTGTAATGTAAGTAGATTCGTCAGAGGCTAAGTAAACAACTAAATCTGCTACTTCTTTAGCTTCACCTTCTCTTTTTAAACAAGTTGCGTTAGCTACGTTGCCACGCACTTCTGGTTTTGTAAAAGTATCGTGAAAAGCTGTAGCTATCATACCTGGTGCTACTGCATTTACTCTAATTCCTTTAACTCCAAATTCTTTTGCTAAACCTCTAGTGAAAGTCATTAATGCGCCTTTTGAAGTTGCATAAACTGCAGCACCTGGCCCGCCACCGTCTCTACCTGCTAAAGAAGTAAAGTTAATGATTGCACCACCTTTTGGCATAAATGGAGTTACTGCTTTTACGGCTAAGAAAACAGATTTCAAGTTCATGTCCATTACTAAGTCAAAGAAATCTTCGTCCATTTCGGCAGTTGTTTTACGAGCAACTAAACCACCAGCAACGTTAGCCAAAATATGGATTTCTTCTCCAAAAGCTGCTTTAGTTTTTGCAACCAATGCATCAACTTCTGCACTTTTAGTCATATCTGCTTTCACTATAATTGCCTCTCCACCTGCTTCTTTAATCAGTTTTAAGGTTTCATCTGCGTTAGCTTGGTTACCAAAATAATTTACTACTACCTTAGCTCCTTCTTTTGCAAACTGTACCGAAACTGCTCTACCAATATCTCTTGATCCACCTGTAACTATTGCTACTTTATTTTTTAATCGCATAACTTAATTGTTTATTTATTTAAAATTTTTACTTTTCTTGTTGTTATATATTTCACACTTAACCAAGATAACGGCACCATTACTGCCGCCAATATGAAGAAAGATGAATAGCTTGTTTGTGTAATAACTGGCACTGCCCAAGTGGTTAAAATTGTACCAACAACAGCAGCTGTACCTGCCATACCGGCTACTGTACCCACATTTTTACCGTTAAAATAATCGGAAGGTAAGGTTTGAATATTGCCAATTAAGAACTGGAAACCGAATAGAGTGATTCCAATTAGTACCATTGCAAACATGGGTGTTTCTTTTAAACTACTTAGTTGGTAAACTATGGCAACTAATGCAGTTAACATAATTGCCGAACCTACTGCAATAGCAGTTTTACGAGCTTTTTCTGCATCAGATCCTTGTTTAATTAGGTATGAAGAAAAATAACCTCCAGCCAAACTTCCTATTGCAGCAAATAGGTATGGAACCCAAGTAAAAGCACCAATTTGCTTAATATCAAATTGAAAAGATTCCTTTAAAAAAGTTGGTAACCAAGTTACAAACAACCACCACACAGGGTCAATAAAAAACCTACCCATAATAATTCCCCAAGTGTTACGGAATTTCAAAAGCTCTTTCCAAGTTAAAACCGGGGCATCATCTGCACTTACTTTTCCTTCTTGTAAAGGGCTACGAGATAAAATGTGCTGACGTTCTTCTTCTGTTATCCAAGGGTGTTTATCTGGAGTTGCTTTGTTAACAATTAACCATGGAATAACCCATATTAAACCTAAACCAGCAATTAAAAGGAAAGTTGCTTTCCAGCCAAAAGCGATGTATAAAAGCGCTATAATTGGCGCAGAAATTACCGAACCTAAAGATGCACCTGCACCAAAAATTCCTTGGGCAATTGCTCTCTCGCGTGGGGGAAACCATTCTGCGTTATTTTTTGTAGCGCCAGGCCAGTTACCTGCCTCGCTAAAGCCAAGCATAAACCTAAAAATATTGAATGAAAGCAAAGATTTTGCAAAAGCATGTAAAGCGATAGAAATACTCCAACCTACGATAGAAACTGTCATCCCAATTCTTGTACCTACAGCATCCATTAATTTACCAGTAAATGTTTGCCCTAAAGCATAAGCAATCATAAAAAAGGTAGTAATTAATGCCAATGCGCTTTTATTATCTGCATCGGCAATGCCAAATTCTTTATAAATGTATGGCCATAAAATATTGATGGCGCTTCTATCAACATAATTGATAATTGTTGCTACCCCTATTAGGGATATAATCCACCATCTTAATCCTCTTACTTTCATCTGTTTATATTTATCGATTTTTCATTTGCCAGATGGAACCTTTAATATTTAAAATTATTATTGCCTTGTGTGCTTAATAATTATTTTAAACATATCGGTTTCATTTTTTAATTGGTTAAAAGCGGAATATTTGCCACACCACTTGCTGCATTATTTACTTTATTGTTTGAATAAACTTTATTCCCAACAGCCTCTCCCTTGCTGCTTTTCAACCTAACATTAAAGCCATGTCCGGCTGCATTAACATTGCTAAGGTTATTTTTAAACACATTATAACAACCCCAGCCTGCAACAGCACAATTTATTTGATAACCATCTTTTAAAACAGATGGTTGCGTATTATTGCCCGTGTTGTTTTCTATTAAATATGAATTTCCTTTCACATCTATCCAACTGTCGGCACTGTTTGCTCCGGTTATGCCTTGTGCTTCAAAAGTATTTCCTCTAATAATGCCACCAGTTGTTCCTTCCTTAATATCAATACATTCGGCAGCTACGTAAGGCCCAATTTTATTATTGATGACTTTATTAGAATCACATCTATCAGGTTCGCCATTACTAATTTTTGGCCAATTGCTTACGGCTGTACCTATATAAATTCCTTCGCCATAATCAGGAGTTTTTAAACCTGTATATGAAATTTCTGTACGTTGGATGGTGTTGTGTTTACTAAATTTTCTAAGATGTATCGCTTCCTCTCCTATTTGGGTAACTAAAATACCGTCTATTAAGCAGTAATTAGCGCCATCGGCTACTAAACCTTTAAGCGCATTTTGAATGGTAAAACCTTTAATTCTCCAATAATTAGCTTGCAGAGATAATGCGTAACCGCTTTCTTTTGTACCAGCATCTAAAATGGCTTTTCTGGAACCAATTAAAGTGATGGGTTTTTCTAAAGTTCCGTTATTGGTGTTTTTTATCACAAATTTACCTTCATAAACTCCATCTTGTAACACAATAGAATCTCCTGGTTTTGCAATTGAAAGTACACTCTTTAATTCGGTACTGTTTGCAACTTTAATTAAGTTTCTTTTCGCTTGCGCTGATGCCTGATTGATTTTTCCACTGCTGCTTAATAATGCGATAGTAGTAACCGATAAAACTAATTGATTATATAATTTCATATCCCTAAATCTTTAAGAAAAGCAATAATTTTTAATGAAACTTCGGCACTTTTATCAGCTACAAAACCTCCATGACCTCCTTTTTTAACGGTTATAAACTCATGCTTTACGCCCAATTTATTTAACTTTTTAGCTAACTCAACAGATTGTTGATACGAAACCGTTGGGTCTGCATCGCCATGTACAATAAATATTGGTGGACTATTTTTTGTTACATAATAAATTGGAGAAATAGATTTCTTGAATTCGTTATCGCTAAACTTATCGCCTAACCAAAACTTAACCGTTCGGTTAGATTGATCTCCCAAAGCAGCTTCGCTGATATCAGATACTCCGTATTTATCAATAATTGCGGCAACTTTAATATTTTTTTCGCCAGCACAATTTTTATCAAAAATTGGGTTGTTAGCCAAAAGACCACCCATTAATGCTAAATGCCCCCCAGCAGAACTGCCCATAATCACAATTTTGTTAATATCAATATTTAATGCTTTTGCATTTTTTATTAAATAAATTAATGCACATCTCGTATCTTCTATTGCGGCTGGTGCTTTATCTGTTACAGCTAAACGGTAAGATATATTTGCTACAGAATAGCCTTGTTTAAAAAGTGAACCAAAACCAGATTGCGAATCTTTGCTCCCTCTAGCCCATCCACCTCCATGAATATTGATAATGATTGGAGACGGTCCATTTGCTTTAGGTGCTAAATACAAATCCATTTTACCATCCCAATTATTTACTGTAGTATAAACCACATTTAGCTGTGCTTGGTAACCAACCGGGTAACTTACCTGTTTAATCTCTTGCCCTTCTTGCGCATAAGCTAGCTGAGCAAAAAACAAAGAAAGTATGATGATAAAATTTTTCATTTTGTTATTTGTGTATTCCTAAGCCTTTTAAAAACTCCATAATTTGAGCGTTTACTTCCGAATTTTTTTCGGCAGGAAATTTCCCATGCTCACCACCTTCTACCGTAATAAATTCATTTTTAATCCCCATTTCATCTAGTTTCTTCTTAAAATCTACTGATTGTTGATAGCTAACTACAGGATCTGCATTACCATGAACTATAAATACAGGTGGACTGTCTTTTTTTATTTGGTAAATTGGTGATACTGATTTAGCGAATGCGGATTCTCTTGGGTAACTACCTAACCACATTACAGCCGATTTACTTGGCCAAGCACCAACATCGGTTATTCCGTATTTATCAATAATTGCAGCCACTTTTACTTCTTTTAATCCTGCACAATTTGTATCAAACTTGGTATCGTTACCTAATAAACCTCCCATTAATGCTAAATGCCCGCCTGCAGAACCGCCCATTATCACAATTCTATTCACATCAATATTTAAGGCTTTAGCGTTTTTTATTAAGTAAATTAATGCACAACGCGTATCTTCTACTGCTGCTGGTGCTGTTGCTACTTGCGATAAACGATATGAGATATTTGCTACTGCATAACCCTTTTTGAAAAAAGAACTGAAACCAGTTTGACTTTCTTTTACGCCCTTATTCCAACCCCCACCGTGTATGTTAATTACAACCGGACTTAAACCCTTCTCTTTAGGTGGCATATAAATATCCATTTTACCTTCCCAATTTTTTGGGGTGGTATAAACCACATTCAACTGTTCTGTATAACCTGTTGGATAAGCTACTTTTTTATACTCAGTTGTTTCTTGCGCTTTAGTGTAAAAACCAACTACCAATAAGAAACATATTGCTATAATCTTTTTCATGTTATGTTTTATTATTTAAAATTTTATAAAAAATCTTCTCTGTGTGGACTAAAAACATCTATCAATGTTCCTGGCTCGACACATCTACAGCCATGAATTGAATGAGGAGGAACATAATAACCGTCGCCTTTTCTAATAATTTTAACTTGGTCTCCAATAGTCATTTCAAAAACACCACTTTCAACATAAGTTACTTGCGAGTGATGGTGCTCATGTAATGTCCCCACAGCTTCCGCTTCAAATTTTGCCTTAACTAACATAATTACATCATCGTAACCGTAAATTTTTCTTTTAATTCCGTTTCCTAAATCCTCCCAAGAGGTTTCGTTTTCTATTTGAAATAATTCGCTTTGCATATCTTTTTTTTATTAGTTGGTTAGTTTTTTTGGTGGTTAGTTGGTTAGCTTTGATGTTGATAGTCGATTGAACATGGACTATTGACCATGAACCATCAACTACTGACTCAAAACCACATAATTGTCTTTTTGATTATAATTAATTTGATATTGATATTTCTTGTCTTTTATTTTAAATGAGATCACCGTTTTATTTTCATCAGAACTGATTAATTTTAAATCTGTCAGGTTTCCGCTTGCCGCAGAAACGGTTTCATTTATTGGATCAATATTTCCGTGAGTTTCTGTAATGTTTACAAAAGTTTGGTTTTTTGCTTTTGGCTGAGTTAACATAAATGCTTTTCCGTCAACTAAGTTCATTTCAGGATCATTAGCGCCAATAGAAACTAATTTAACCTGTAAAGGATTGTCTGATACAAAGTGTGTGGTGTAAAACCTCTTGTTGTTTAAGACGCTAACAAATCCGCCATTTTCATCTAATTGATTCTGAGCATTTAACCATAAATGCTGGTAGCCAAACTGTGTACCTAATGCTTGTAAATTATTTCTTTGGGCATCAACTTTAAAAGAAGTATTTACCATTTGCCCTTTGTACCAAAAAGGTAAATCATATTGGTGTTCGTTAGCAGAACTAGCTTGGAAAACATCAATTAATAAAGGCTTATTACTTTCGGTAACTTTTACTAAAGCTACGGTTCTAAGCAATTTAACATCTGCATAAGCATTTTCTTCTTTAGCACTTACAACTTGTAAATCAGGATGAGCAGAAAAATTCATTAAATCTGGATGTTGTGCATCTGCTGCTGTTACATTAGCCTTAAAGTTTGATGTTTGATCCACAACCAAAGTGTTGTGCGCCACAGTTTGTTTAGCCCAACTATCATTTTCTGCCAAATAACCTCCTCCGTTTTTGGTGTCGATGTTTAAAAAACGGGCAGCCCCATAATCATAAAATATCTCTTGATTGTTATCATAAAAAAGAAAATTTAACCTATCAAAATGGCCATGCCCCATTCCTTGTGATGCGGCTTTTAGTATTAAACACTGTTGGTTTGTGTTTGCGCCAGACCTTAAAATACCTAAGCCACCTTCATCTCCATTTCCACCATCTTTAATCCATAAAGATTTGTATTTAAAAGGTTCAGATTTTCCTTCTGCTATCGCTTTGGCAACAGCTAAGCCTGCATCAGAAACAATCACTCTTTCTTGTTGCTGTGCAATGTCTAATAAATCTGCCTCGGCTTTAATATCTGTATAGGCAATGTTTAAACCATAAACCAACTCAATAGATTCGTAAGTTTTATCTTTTATAGCATCGTTAATTGGAAAAAAGGCTTTGTTGGTATAAGTTAATTGCAATGCCGTTTGTATAGCTTTAGCAAGTAACTTGTTTCTAAATTCAAATATTTTAAGCTCGGGCTCATAATTATTTATTGCCTTAGCAAACATTACAAAAGGCAATAATGCGTAGCGTTGGTAATAAGGCCCTTCCATATAATAACCATCTGGAGAAAACAGCTGATTAATTTGTGCTAAATATCCAGTTTTGCCATCTTTTTTTGAGCCTTTAAGTGCCATTTCTACATACTCTGGTTTATTTAAAACGTAACCCGTCATACCAACAGCTGCTAAATTCCAAGTTCCATGATTATGAATTTTATCTAAAACCTCTTGCCTATCAACAGTAAAAAAGTTGAGAATTGGCATAAACAAATTTTGTTCTATGGTAGTCCTGTCTTTAGTTGTTAAGGCATCAAAAACTAAATCATAGGCTTGTATGGTATAAACTTGCCAAACAAAATCATTTAAACTTTGCCAAAAAATACGTCCGCCATCTTTTTGGTTTTTACTTTTAGGGTGTACTGGCCATTTTTGATATTGATTGGCGTAATCTAAAAGCATGTTTTTTACATAATTGGCATACTTTATATCTTTAGAAATTTGATATACAGTTGCACAATTAAGCATTGCATTATAATTCCTTTTATGTTGTTCATGAGTGTAACCACCGCCGCCATCTTTAGGAATAGGAACAGTAATAGGTAAAGAAATGGCTAAATCTGCATCGGCTATAATTTTTTGAAAAGAACTTTTTAACAAAGGATAACTTTGGCAACCTTTACGTACTTCCTCTAATTTAACTTTGGTAAGCATTAAACTTGGATGCGATTGTGCTATTAAATTTAAGCTAAGAAAAAAGCATGCTAATAGCAATACCACCTGTTTTAAGTAGTTCATAAATTCTAATAAATTGGTTGATTTATCTGATCTCGTTTATAATATTTTGTGTAGCAAAACCAGCTTTACTAATTTGCCAAATCTCGTTTAAGTGTTTAGCCATTGCACTTTCGGCTAAAGCAAAATCTTGTTTTTGTATAGCTTCTAATATGGCTCTATGTTCTGTAATTGCAGTTTTACCTCTATTATCTCCACAAACTTTATTTTCTACTATGTTTTTTATTAAATCCGGAATTAAAATCAAAATCATTGATTCTATTACTGGGTTTTTAGAGGCTTTAGCAATCTTAATATGAAAAATCATATCTTCTTCTACCGCTCCATTGCCATCAGTAGCAATTCTATTTTCGTAATCTAATAATGCATTTTTTATTTCTACTAAATCTTCTTCTGTTCTTCTTTCGGCAGCTAGTTTAACAGCAGTTAATTCTAAATGATACCTGGCTTCTATTAAAGCGTTAAAATCGTCTTTATTGTATTTTATTAAATCTGATATAATACTATCAATCACATTAATACTTAAGCCAGCTACATAAGTACCACTTTGTGGATTAGTTTTTAATAAACCATAAAATTCTAACTTTAAAATAGCTTCTCTTATATAACTTCTGCCTACTCCAAATCTTTCTGATAAAACTCTTTCTGCAGGCAACCTATCACCAGGTTTTAACTGGCCCGATGTTATTAATTGTTTTAACTGATTTATAATTTTATCTACCGGAGATTCTAACTGTATAGCAGTAATGTTATCTATTAATGAGCTCATAGTTTAATTTATATTTGGTAAACCAATTAATTGGTTTACCAAATATAGGGATTTGTATTGATTTGTAAAATTTAATTTCAAATTATTCTTTCATTAATTTCTTAGTAAAAAAACATCACTCTTTTCCTGAAAACTCTTACCTCATAAACCTTTCTAAGTTGGTTCTTTACCGAAAATCTTAGAAAAAACTTACAAAACAATAGACTTTGCAAGTTTTTTTAAAGTTTATCTATAAAAATTAATTTTTAACTATTCTGCTAGTAATCAATACTTTTCCGTTTTTAGAAACAGAAATTAAATAAACACCTATGTTAACGTTATCTAAGTTTAAATTCAACACGTCTTCACCATCATAAGTTTGTGTTTTTAAAGTACGTCCTACTAAATCAGTAATTTTAATTACATCACCTTTTGTTAAACCTGCTATATTTACATTGCCCTTCGTTGGGTTTGGGTAAACAGATAAACTAATAACTGAACCAAAATTAACAGCTTCAATTTTACTTACAACTTCAGTTCCGTCAATATCAACACTTATCAACTGGTAATAATTAGCTCCAAAAGCTGGAGATTTATCAATAAATCCATAATTGAAAACCCCTACTTTATTGTTTGCGCTTATAGTTGATAAAGTTTCAAAAGAAACCCCATCATTAGAACGTTGTACTAAGTAATGAGACAAGTTAACTTCGGATGTAGTTTTCCAATTTAAAACTGTTGTTTGGTTAACAGCTTTTGCAGTAAATGAGATTAGTGTAACCGGTAAAGTAGTTGTTTTACCAACAATAAAACCTCCTAAAGCATCATTTGCTGCTGTAACACTTGCAGTATTTGTAGTGCTACTTGCTGTACCTGTAAATGAACTATAAGAAGTTGTGTATTGAGAAACACCTAAACCCGCTGGACCTACAAAGTTAGCTCCTTCTAAAGCATCTGGCCAAGCAAATGAAATAGTGGCATCACCTGTACCAGCAGTACGGTTAACATTCCAAACTGCATCAACCATTTCTAATTTTTGAGGTGCAGTTAAAGCAGTTCCGTTAGGTTGGGCATTAGCTGTTGCGCCTTGAAAAGCATTTAGTGTAAAATCAGAACTATTTACCGGAACTAAAGTTACCGGTAAGTAATTTGTTGGAGAACCTATTGGAAACAATTTACTTGCAGATAACCCAGCTATTTTTACTATACCAATTCCTCCAGTTCCTGTATTTGCAGTTGTTACCAAATAAGAATTTGCAGAAACACCATTAAAAGTTGTAGTTGGGGCTACAGTTAATTCATTCCCTTCTGCAATTGTTAATTTAGCAGAAGTTAAGGTGATATTTCCATTAACTGTCGCATTAATATTGGTAGTAACTGCGGCGTTAATGTTTAAATCTCCAACAGCATTAGTTGATGATGCTGGAAATGGAGCTGATGTTGCAGCATTAAAAACATAATTTGTTCCGGCTGTAAAGTTTTTTGTACCAGTAACTAATATATTTCCATCAATACCATTTGTATTTGAAGTTGCTAATGTTGACACATTACTTCCAAATGTTAATGTGACATTACTACCTGTTGCTGTTGCGGGCTGTGATAAATTAATTTGCCCATTTGCTGATGAATAGGAAACAATATTAGTATTTGCTGGAATACCTGAACCAGTAATTGACAAACCCGGCAGAGTAGATAAAGCTAAACCTAATGCAATATTAACTTGATAAGAACCCTCTGTTACGGATGATCCTCCTTGCGAAACAGTTGGAGGCTCAAAATTTACACGAGAAGAAAAACTTGCATCACCATTTATTTGATGGGTATTTAAATTTAAACTACCATAAACATTTACTGCACTTGCTACACTAATATCTTTGTTTAAAACAACATTAGCATGATTTGCAACTATAAAACTAGAAACATTGATGCTTCCGCTTCCACTAATAGATTGTGGCGAATTACCACCCATAATTAATAGGAATGTTCCAGGTGTGGCTCCATTTATATTTCCATTTACTACTAAATTTCCTGTAATTGGTAGCGGAGTACTTGATGATATGCCTACATTTAAATTACAGCCTGCATCAACAGTAAGGTTTTCTATTTTATTTAATGCTGCTGCATCTGTTGTTAAAGTTGCTCCATTTTGAATAAAAACGTTAGCAAATGTTTTTTGATTGGTGATAGAGCCAGTTGTCATGGTTCTACGAACGTAATAATTACTTCCAGGCCTAAAATCCACTATCGAATTAGTTGAACTACTACCAAAAGGAGAATAAATACTCTCACAAATTAAACTTGCCCCAGATTGAAAAACAAATGCAAAATTAACGGAGTTACTAGTTGCAACTCCTACGGTTGAAAAAGGATAGCCAGATGTATTACTATACTCTAAGCTAGCACCTGAAGTAAAAACTATGGAACCAGCAGTTCTGCTCGTCATTCTCGGATTTCCAATAGCAGTTCCTTGAACAATTTTTATGGTCCCATTAATAATTGCAGTAGATGTTGGAAAATCTAAATAAACCGCACCTGAATAGGTTCCTGTTAAATCCTGATTACATATCTGTAATGAAGATGTTGCGTCAACTAATAAACCTGGCTGACCGACAGTGTTATTTGCCAACGTAAGCGTACCTGTACTCGTTAATCTTACCAGAACAACATTAGCTCCATTTTGTATTTTAACTTGAGCAGTAGTTGCTCCATTTACAATAATTGTAGCTACTCCAGTTGTAGGGCTTGTTCCGCCTATATTTGCACCGTCAATTATTAAAACATCTCCTACATTTGCCACTCTAGACGAGCCCAGTCCATCTTGTTGTGTATTCCAGCTACTTCCTGATGTAAGATTACTAGCAGTAGTACCCGCTACCCAATAATATGTTCCTTGAGAAAATCCTGCTGCTGCAAAAGCAAACAGCAAAGTTGTTAGTAATAGTTTTTTCATAATTTCTAATTTTTAATTGGTTTTATAATTTATTTGGTTTTATAACACTTCTGTAATCACTAAATTATCTATCCAAACTTTTGGTTTTTCTGTGCTTTCTTTAGGTTTATATCCTAAAAATAATAGGCCATTTAACTTTGCATTAGTTTCTAATCCTCCGGTTTTAAAATAAGCACCTATCTTATTTCCATTCACCATAATTTGATAAGAATTTGCTGCAATTCCATTTTTTTCTGTTCCGGAATTATTGCTGATAATATCTATATGAAATTCTTGATCTTTAATAAAAGGATGCGTTTTTACCTTTACCCATTTTACCTCTTCACGTACATAAAAGCTTAATTCGTTTGCATCAGTAAGCACCCAACGCAAACCACTAAACAGTTCAGAATTTGTGTCTTTGATACCTGAATTTCCTTGAAAAGCATCCTCTTCACTATTAGAATTTCCGTTAGCAAAAATCCACTGACCTGATTTACTACCGTCAAATTTTAAATCGAAACTCGTTTTAGTGATTGCTTTAAACTCTAAATCGTACATAGAAAGTTTGCTTGTGGTTGTACCAGCAATCACTTCTAAACCTGAGCCTTTAATAAAAGCAGCTCCGTTTTTAACTAAATTAAATTCGCCAGAACCATCAGAAGCAGTGCGTATTCTTACAACTGGTTTCACTGATTTAACCGAACCTAATATTTTAGGTAAAAACTTAGTTGATGAAGCTCCTGGATTTGGTGCAAATGATGCTGGTGTATCTCCAAAATCATAGTTAAATGGAAAAGTTTGCGCCCAAACTGATGTTGAAGCGAGTAAACAAATTGCCAAAAATGTATTCTTTATCATATTATATTTATTTAATTTCTGTTATACTAAAATCATTAAATCTGATGCTCTCGTCTCTTAAATAAGTTGGAGATAATAAGCTTCTATAAATACCCCATTTTGGTCTAGATAATGTAGTCCCGTCTCGCCACATGTCTATTCCATCTTTACTGTAGCTCAACAGTACTTTACTATCCGATAATCTTTTTATGCTTATTTCATACTTACCTGTAAAAGAATAAGTTGCCACCTCTGTAACTTCTACCCATTGATCCAAAAAATCTGAAAGATTAGCGGTTGCTAAATAATTTAACGATGTGTTTTTACCTGTGCCTCCTGTATGAATCACTTCTATTCTATTACCTGAAGTTCTGAATCTTGCTGTGAGTGTAATCAATGGCAAATCATCATCACCATCTAAAGCTTTTAATTGGTGTATGTGGGTAAAATTTGGAGATGGTTTAAAATCTTTATCCAACTTAAATTTCCAAGTATATTTTACTTTCTCGTTTAGAGAAGCTAGGGTAGAATCTGGTGATTGATTATAAGTTTTTATCTCATTCCTTTGTCTGTCTGTTGTTGGTAAGCATCTATCATTATCTGGGGTTACGTGAATAGTAAATACAAATACATGTGTTTTTAAAAATTCATCATAAACTTGGGTAATGTGCGGACCCGCTGCAGCATGTGCACAATCTGGCGTTTCGGTTACATCTCCGGTACCTCCAAAAACTTTATTAATTAATTTATAGGTATCGGTTTTGCCATCTGCAGATAAAATTGAGCCTTTAACTTGATTTGTTGCTGTAGGAATTTCTATACCGGGTACAACAACCGGAACTTGAACAACGTTATCAGATTTTTCTTTACTACAAGAAAAACCTATAAAACTAAGCAGTATAAGGCTTAAAAAATTCATTCTCATAAAACGGTTTATTGGTTTACCAAAATTTGGTTAACCAAATATATACATAAATGTATTGGTTAACCAAATATTTATGTATAATTTTTAATTGGTTACTACAATGTAACTGTACTATAAATTTTTTAGGTGAGTGAATTTTAAAGAAAAGGAGGAAAATATTAAAAGCCTAGTTGCTTAAGAATTTATGAGCTTTAGAAAAGCATTTAATGAAAAAAAGATGGCCTGCAAAGCCATCTTTATATAGAATTTATAAGAAAAATTTTAATCTTGTGATAAAATTAATGCTGTATATGGTGCTATAGAAATTTCTGCACTTTGCTCAAATCCATCACATGCATCACCGTTTGCTTCAACATCATAAGATTGATAGTTGCCAAAATCTTCGTTATAACCTTCCCAATCTGAATTAAATCTTACTTTCCACATGCCAGCATAAGGAAAGCCAATGCGATAAACTGCTTTATCTGTACCCGAAAAATTTAAAACCACTATAGTTGTGTCTTTAGCACCACCTTCTTTCCAACGTTGGTAAGCCAAAATTTTCTCTGTATTATCGGCTCTAATTACCTGCACATTTTGTCCAGTTAAACCAGCAGTAACACCAAAAAGGTTACGGCGTAAACTTATCAGATCTTTGTGTAGATTTTTAAGTCCTTTAAATTCTTTTAATCTGCTCCAATCTATAGGGTCGGTATCAGAGAACCATTTATCTTCTAACAGTTCTTGACCTTGAAAAAGCATTGGGATACCTGGTGCTGTTAAAACCATAGCAACGCCTAAAGAAGCTCGTTTTTTTGAATACCAATTATTAACATCATCAAAAGCTATTTCTTGGGCTACTCTTGCGCTCCCATTTGCAACTTCGTCATGAGATTCGGTGTAAATTACTCTTCTAAAATAATCTCCACTATATTTATGAGTTAAAGCTTCTACTGCGGCATTCATGTCCCTATCTTCATCGTGTTGGGTAGTTAACAAATGCCTAACCGGGTGTACAAAAGCAGCATCCCACTGGCTACCAAAACCTAAACCATCACCTTCTCCAACTTTGTCTGTAATCCAATCAAGTTTATGTAAATCTTCTGCAACAGTTAATTTATGAGGGTATTTTTCGGTAATTTCTTTGTTAATTTTTCTAAGTAAATTTAAACCTCCATCTAAAACTCCGTCTGGATTCTCATCTGCACCAACATTTCTGATATAAGGAATCATATCCATACGTAAGCCATCTACGTGGAAATCTTCTACCCACATTCTTGCATTATCTTGAATATAATTACATACTTCTATTCGTCCAAAATCTGGGCGGGTATCTCCCCAAGGAGTGCTTGAGCGCCAATCGTTATAAAAATAAATTCCACCTTTATCGTTTTCACTCCAGCCATCAAACTGCCATAAATCTAAGTCAGAAGGACCAAAATGGTTATATACCGCATCTAACATAACGGCAATTCCCTTTTTGTGTGCTTGCTTCACCAACTCCTTAAGTGCATCTGGCCCACCATACTCACTTTCAATTGCGAAAGGATAAGATGGATTATATCCCCAAGAAAACCCTCCTGGAAACTCATAAGGCGGCATAATTTCTATAACGTTAATTCCTAAGTCTTTTAAATAATCTAACTTCTCTATTAAAGAATAAAAATCGCCAGGCTTACCTTCTTCTTTCACATTAAAGGTTCCCAAATGCAATTCGTAAATAACTGCTTCGTTCCAATAAGGCATAAAAGACTCATCGCCCTCCCAATCAAATTTATGTTTATCATAAACTACAGAATTACCGTTAGAATTAGTCATTTCCAATGCATAAGGATCATTTTTACTTAATTCTCTTCCGTCTTCAGTTATGATAACAAACTTATATTGTGCGCCAGCTTTTACATGCTCAACATTTACAGCAAAATAGCCATTATCTTCATGTGCTAATTCTAGTTCATTTGGTGTCCAATTATTAAAGTTACCCATAACAAAAACTTGCTTTGCATGCGGGGCCCAAACTCTAAAAAACACCCCTTGTTGATGTAAAATTGCGCCCATTCCGGCTATTTGTATATTATTTTTCATTATATTTTATCATTTTTTAAACGATAAGCTAAATCTCTGCCAAGTTTTAGAAAGTTTTGAGGATTTATAAGAAATTAAAAATCTATGTTTTAAATAACGATTAAAGCTTTAATCCCTGATTACGCAATAGGGATTAAAGCGAAACAGTTTTATAGAAAAAAAGCTATGAGTCACAGAAATTTTCTAATTGAAAGAATAGCTATTTTATTCTAATGTTTAAAAAAAGAGTATAGAGATAGATTTGATTAGAATTTTGTTGCAGCAAATTTCTATCAGGTAATCTGGGTTAATATTTATTTTATAACAAATATTCACGGTCTTTTATTAAAGACATATTAAAAACTAACATTAACAAAAAAATATTATTTGATTGATAGATGTTATCTGAGGAATCAAATAAATACTTAATCTCAAAAATTTGAGAAATAAGAGTTAGATACTGATGACTATATCATCAATTAAGAAATAAATAATTAGCACAATTACTTAACTTCTTTTTTAGGAAAAGCTAAAGATGCTACCACACTAACTGTTAAAATGCCTAAAATAATAAACAAGGAATGAGTGGTTGTAAAACCCCAATCTTTTAACCAATGGTGCGCCAGCATTTTTATTCCTATAAAAACAAGCAATGCTGCTAAACCCGTTTTTAGGTAATGGAATTTGTGAATTACGTTAACCAGTAGGAAAAACATAGACCTTAACCCTAAAATGGCAAATATGTTAGAAAAGAAGACAATATAAGGGTCTTTAGTTACCGCAAATATTGCAGGAATAGAGTCAACCGCAAAAATTACATCTGTAAATTCAATTACAATAAGCACTAAAAAAAGTGGCGTTACATACAGTTTAGCATTTACCCTGTGAAAAAATTTATTGCCCACATACTCTGGGTAAACGGGTAAAAATTTAGAAATAAATTTTACAACCTTATGGTTTTCTGGGTCAATTTCATCATTTCCTTCCTTACTTAAAAACATCATTAAACCACTGTAAATTAAAAACGCACCAAATACGTACAATATCCATCCAAACTGGCTTATAAGCGTTGCACCTAAAAATATGAATAAAAAGCGCATTACAACTGCACCTAAAATACCCCAAAACAACACCCTATGGTAATATTTCTCATTAACACCAAAGGCAGAGAATATTAAAACCATTACAAAAATATTGTCAACAGATAGCGCATATTCTATTACATAACCTGTTATAAACTCAAGGCTTAAATTGTCTGTATAACGATTCAAATTTTCTTGAAAATTGGCAGATGTTACACTTATATTGTGTTGATGGTCTTTTACAACTTGTTCTAAATGTGCTTGATCTTTAATATTGTGTAATTCTTGTCCTTCAGTTTTTAGAAACAAATAAAACCCAATTGCAAAAGAAACCCAAATGGCACTCATTATAGCTGCCTGTTTAAAACTTACAGGCTTGTCTTTTTTATGAAAAACGCCTAAATCTAGGGCTAACATTAACACTATAAATAATGCAAAACTTCCAAAAAATATTAACTCGTGACTCATTTATTTTTTTCTTTCTGTTGTAAACCTTACTAAATTTTCTAAGCCGTTTCTGAATTCAGATTCGGGAAACGTCATTAAAATATCAAATGCTTGTTTTTGATAGGTAAACATTTGTTCTTCGGCATAACTTAGACCGCCGCTTTGTTGCACAAAATCAATAATTGTCTGAATTTTAGTTTCATCATCACCATGATTTTTTACCATGTTTATGATTTTCTTTTTATCAGTTTTTGAAGCTTTATTTAATGCGTAAATTAACGGAAGTGTAACTTTTTTTTCTTTAATATCAATTCCTTTTGGTTTACCTACATCATCTAAGCCAAAATCAAATAAATCATCTTTTATTTGAAAAGCTATGCCAATCTTCTCGCCAAATTTACTCATTAAACCCACAGTTTCTTTATCAGCACCTGCGGATGACGCCCCAGCGGCGCAACAAGAAGCAATAAGAGATGCTGTTTTTTGTCTAATTACTTCATAATAAATTGCTTCACTAATATCCATTCGGCGTACTTTTTCAATTTGTAAAAGTTCACCTTCACTCATTTGTTGTACAGCATCTGATACAATTTTAAGCAAATCAAACTCTTGGTTATCAACAGACAGCTGTAAACCTTTTGAAAGCAAATAATCGCCCACTAAAACAGCAATTTTATTTTTCCACAAAGCATTAACAGAGAAAAAGCCTCTTCGCTCAAAAGAATTATCTACAACATCATCATGTACTAAAGTTGCGGTATGTAAAAGTTCTACCAATGCTGCGCCACGGTAAGTAGATTCTGTAATACCGCCACATAAACCTGCAGAAAAAAACACAAACATGGGACGCATTTGTTTACCCTTTCTTTTTACTATATAGTGGGTAATACGATCAAGTAAAGGGACAGTACTTTGCATTGAAGTTTTAAACTTCTCTTCAAAAGCATCTAACTCTTTTTCTATGGGTTTCTTTATCTCGTCTAGCTTAAGCATTTTAAAACAAACAAGCTTATTAAAATTTGGTTTGCAAACATAATGTAAAAAACCCGATTAAGCCTTATTAATGCATTTCTTATTACGCTTCATTAAAGCTTAAATGATATATTTACCATATAAACTGAAATGATGAACAGATTTTTAACTACCCTATTTATTTTAAGCATCAGTATTACAGCTAGTTTCGGGCAATCGTTAACAAAAACTAAGTCAGATTTTAAACTATTTAACCGCACTAGTATAGGCTATACGTTTGGGTTAAATGAAACTTTTGCCGATAAAAAAGTTAACGCACTTCATATTAAAACAGTTATTGGTTTTACTTTACCCCAAGTAGGTTTTGGTATTGGTTTAGAAACCGGAACGTTTAATACTGTAGGAGCTGGCAGTAATTCAAGGTTTAACACCATTGCTTTTACAGGTAATTTGCACCTTATGGCAAAACCAAATACAGATGAAAGTTTAAATTATTTTGTAAAAGGAGGTGCTGGTTATGCCCCTCGGATATTTAATTCTTACGATAAAGGATTTACTTATGAAGCAGCAACTGGTGTAATTATCACAACAAAAAAGAATAACAAATATTTTATTGAAACTAAATACCATTATCAAGAATTTAGCAGGTTTAACATTAATACAGGAAAGCTAGAAGTTAAATCTTTGGGTTTAGGTATTGGCACTTGGTTTTAATTTGCTCTATATAGTTTATATTTCTATAAGTTTTTAACCTTTTATGTAAATAGCATTGCTTAATTTTTACAAACTCCATTTTTAGGTGTTATGTTTTCTAAAATACTTTACAGCTGCAAATACTAAATACAACCAAGGTAAATTGTGTAAAACCAAATCAAAATAATCTAAGGTTTGCATGCCATTGCCACCTTGGAAAAGCCAATTTAATTTTTGGTATGAGTGTGGAACCGGAGTAAATGGCGCCAAACCGATTGTTAGCGATAATATAATGGCTAATTTAATATGATCAGAAGGCTTAAACTTCATTAAAAAGCGGAAAAATTACTTTCAATAATTCTGCTTTCATAACCACCCCAGATTTTCGCCATTTTTGTTCGCCATTTTTGAATAAAATCAATGTAGGCACACCTTGTACTTGGTAAGCTTGTGCAGCTTGTTGGTTTTTATCAACATCTATTTTTATGATGCTAACTTTGTCTCCTAATTCTTTTTTCAAATCTGCTAAAATTGGCGACATTGTTTTGCATGGCCCGCACCAGGTTGCAAAAAAATCAACTAATACTGGTTTATCTTGATTGATTATTTCTTTAAAGTTTCCCATTAATTTTTATGTGTTTTAAGATTTATGAAAGACATAACCTACAAATTCTTTTTAAAACTATTGATAACCCACCTTACAAAATCCATATTTAAAGCTAAGTAAACTACAATTACTAATAAAACACCTTTAACTTTACCAAAGCGTAAGCCCATTAAAATCAAAAAGCTTAAAGTTATAATATGGCGATAGATGTAGAATTTTGTGGGTTTCAAGTTTGTAGTTAAAAAAATCTTTGTTAAAAAATTAAATAGCAGGCTCCTGCTGACTTAAACAATGAAAACTACCCAAACCCCAAATAATATCAGTTGAGTCTATTCCAACAGTTTCTCTATCTGGAAAACATTTAGCAATAATATCTAAAGCAATAACATCTTTACTGCAACGATAAGTTGGCACAATTACATGAGCATTACTAATGTAAAAATTAGCATAAGATGCAGGCAAACGGGTATCTTCAAAAATTACTGCATCTGGCATTGGTAATTCAATAATATTTAATGCTTCGCCATTTAGCAATCTCATTTCTCTTAATTCTTGAAGATTGGTTTGCAATAACTCGTAATTTTCGTCTTCAGGATTTTCTTCAACAACTGTAAGCACAGTGTTTGCGTTTACAAACCGCACTGTATCATCAATATGCCCATCTGTATCATCCCCAACAATACCATCACTTACCCACAAAACTTGTTGTTGCCCGTAATAATCTTTTAGGTATTGTTCTATTTGTTGTTGGTTTAAATGCGGATTTCTATTCTTATTTAACAAACAACTTTTAGAAGTTAAAATAGTTCCGGCCCCGTTAAATTCTACAGAACCACCTTCCATAATAATGTCAGGATAAAAAACAGGAATATTAAAATAAGCGCCAATTTTTGTCGGAATCACATCATCCAAATCAAAGGGAGGATATTTACCGCCCCATGCATTGAAATTCCAATCTACAATTACTTTAGATTGTTCCGTATTAGGGTTAATCAAAAAAGCAGGTCCGTGATCGCGACACCAAGCATCGTTACTAGTGTTAAAGTAAAACTCTATTTTAGACAAATCTGCTCCGGCAGCTTCAATATGCTTTAAAGCAAAATCCTTCATATCTTGGTTTCGCACATTTATGCGTACCTTTTCAGAGAGCGATAAATACTTTATAAATTCTGCATAACGAGGATAAATACTTTCAATTTTACCCGGCCAGCTTTCTTCCTTGTGTGGCCAAGTTAACCAAGTAGCTTCATGTTTTGCCCATTCGGGTGGGAAAGAGTAGCCTTTTAGTTGTACTAATTTGTCAATAGTTAATGGTCGATTGTCCATAGGTTAAAGCGTGTTTTTAAGTGCTGTTATTTTTTTGATAAGATCTCTATTTGGTTATAAAGAGACTTAAATAAATCTTTATCAATATAATTTCTCCTCCTAGCTAAAAAAAGACAAGAAACTACCTCGATACCTGATCTTAAAGAATAATTTAGAAAATTTTTAAAAGTTGCATTAGATTGTCCTGTAGAACCTTCGGCAATATTTAAAACGATTGAGTCTGATGCTCTTCTTCTTTGTGGAGATAAAACAAACTGTTCATCCTTGGGAAAATGTTGCTTGGTTAACAAATGAATTTTATCATTTAAATCCATCGCATCATGCCAAACATTAAGGCTTTCAAATTTAAAAGGCATATATTGATTTATTTTAATCGTTGTATATTAAAAATTCACTCAATTATATTCAAAAGTAAATTAGCTAGCTTTTTAACCAACCCAGACTATGGGCTATCGACCATTAACTATTGACCAATTCCCTAATGAACTAATTTAATCCTCATCAATAAATCTCTTAGTAATTTGGCTGTAAGAATCAATTCTACGGTCTCTTAAGAAAGGCCAGTGAATGCGGTAGCTATCCGATTTCCCTAAATCAATCTCTTGCACATGTACCTCTTCATCATTAACAGAACCTTTGTATAATAATTTACCGAAAGGATTTGATATAAAAGAACCTCCCCAAAATTTAACACCAGCCTCTTCTCCAACTCTATTTACACCAACAACATGAACTCCATTAGCAATAGCATGTGAACTTTGTATAGTTTGCCAAGCATTGTGTTGCTCTTCATTTGTTTCTTGGTCTTGAGAAGTTGCCCAGCCAATTGCTGTTGGATAAAAAAGAATTTCGGCACCCATTAATGTAGTTAATCTGGCAGCTTCTGGGTACCATTGGTCCCAGCAAATAAGCACTCCAATTTTAGCAAATTTTGTATTAAAAACTTTATAGCCTAAATCTCCAGGGGTAAAATAAAACTTCTCGTAAAAACCAGGATCATCAGGAATATGCATTTTACGATATTTACCTAAATAACTACCATCAGCATCTAAAACTGCGGTGGTATTATGGTATAATCCTTCGGTTCTCTTTTCAAATAACGAAGCAATAATTACAACCCCTAACTCACCAGCAACTTGTTGCAAAACATCTGTAGATGGTCCAGGAATTGATTCTGCCAAAGCAAAATTATCGTAATCCTCCACATCGCAAAAATATAAAGAGGTAAAAAGCTCTTGCAAGCATATAATTTGAGCACCTTTTGCGGCAGCTTCCTTAATTCTAATAATGGCTTTCTGCAAATTATCTTCCTTATTTGCATTACAGGTCATTTGTACCAAACCTAGCTTTACGTTTTTCATTTTGCTATAAATGTTAAAATTTAGGCGAAAATAAGAAATTGAAATAGAAATTAAGTAGTGTTTTATTTATCCAAAAGCAGATTTTACTTAAAAAGTATATGAATTTATGTTTAAAACTTACTCCAAAGATTTATCTATAGCTTTTCTAATCCATAAAGGATTTGCCATTGAACCACCTTTACTTTGAAAAGCAATTTTACCAGTAGTATCAACCACAATATTTGTTGGGTACCCATTAACACCATAATCATCTGCAATATATCTTCCTCCGGTAACTAAATGGAAATTATAAGGGTTGTTCTTAATAAACTCCTTTACATCCACCCATTCGTCCAAACCTACTGCAACAAAAACAACTTTTTCATTATTCTTATATTCGGCTACTATTTCATTAAACTCGGGTATTTCTGCTTTGCAAGGCGGACAATTGATAAACCAAAAATTTAACACCAAAACCTTCCCAATTAAATCTTCTTTTTTAAATTTTACGTTTTCTGTATCTCTAAAAGAAAAATATTTAAAGTCGTCTCCTTCTTTAAAAACACCGCTATCCATTGGCTTTGGTAATCTTTCTCTCCTACTTTCAATTTCTTGTAAAGAGAGTTCGTAAATTAAAAATATTGGTGCAGCAGGATTTTTGCCATCCAATAATTTGAAACTGTATTTTCCGGTAGCAGATAATTTTTTCCAAACTGCATAAGGATACTCTACACCATCAACACTTCTTACTTGCGCATTTTGGTCTAATTTAAAAGTCTGTTTAGCTTTACCAGCTGGGGTTTGTGCTATAAAATTAAATTGCTTGTTAAGCCTAATAAAATGGCTAAAATTGATTTTAGTAGTAAATTTTTCATAGGAATTAATTTTTGTTTAAAATTAAAATAACTATCCGTAAGAAAAAGAAAATACGTTGTTAAATGAGAAATTATTCAACAATCGAAAATTTATATTTGGAAATATCATTAACCCTGCTAAATTTGGGAGATTAGGGACAAACCTAATTGAACCAATTTTAACTTTATAAACATGTATGGAATTTTTACAAACTAATTTAATTTATTTTATTCCCCTTTTAGGTATTATAGGCCTATTAGTAATGGCTTCGAAATCTATTTGGGTAAGCAAACAAGATGCTGGAGATGCTAAAATGACAGAGCTTGCAGGTTATATTGCTGATGGTGCAATGGCATTTTTAAAAGCTGAGTGGAAAGTTTTGAGCATTTTTGTGCTTTTTGGAGCTGCGTTATTAGCTTATTCTGGCACCATACATGAAATTAATGGTAAAGAAATTCACTCTAGCTGGATAATTTCTATTGCCTTTGTAATTGGTGCTGTATTTTCTGCATTAGCGGGATATATTGGAATGAGAGCCGCCACAAAAGCAAACGTACGTACTACGCAAGCTGCTCGGACAAGTTTAAAACAAGCACTTAAAGTCTCTTTTACAGGCGGAACCGTAATGGGTTTAGGTGTTGCTGGTTTAGCAATTTTAGGCTTAGGTGGTTTATTCATTGCGTTTTTAGCTTATTTTTCTGATTTAGGTGATGATGGCGTTAAAACAGCAATTGAAGTTTTAACTGGCTTCTCTTTAGGAGCAGAATCTATCGCTTTATTTGCAAGAGTTGGTGGTGGTATTTATACCAAAGCGGCTGATGTTGGGGCTGATTTAGTGGGTAAAGTGGAGGCTGGAATACCAGAAGATGATGTTAGAAACCCAGCTACTATTGCCGATAATGTTGGTGACAATGTGGGTGATGTTGCAGGTATGGGTGCCGATTTATTTGGTTCTTACGTAGCTACCATTTTAGCCACTATGGTTTTAGGGCAAGAAATTGTGGTTACTGATAATTTTGGCGGCATGTCTCCTATCCTTTTACCAATGGTAATTTGTGGTTTAGGTATTCTATTTTCTATTGTAGGAACTTGGTTTGTAACTATTAAAGACGAAAAATCTAATGTACAAACAGCCCTTAATTTAGGAAACTGGTCTTCTATTGCAATTACAGCTTTAGCTTCTTTCTTCATAGTAAAATGGATGTTGCCAGAAAACTTGAGCTTACGTGGTTACGATTTTACAAGCATGGATGTTTTTTATGCCATTATTGTTGGATTAGTAGTTGGTACCGTGATGAGCGTAGTGACAGAATATTATACCGCAATGGGTAAACAACCTGTAGATTCTATTGTGCAACAATCATCAACTGGGCATGCTACCAATATTATTGCTGGTTTATCTGTAGGGATGAAATCTACAGTTATCCCAATTTTAACTTTGGCTGGTGGTATAATGGCATCTTACCATTTTGCAGGTTTATATGGCGTTGCAATTGCTGCAGCTGGGATGATGGCGACAACAGCTATGCAATTAGCAATTGATGCTTTTGGCCCAATTGCTGATAACGCTGGTGGAATTGCAGAAATGAGTCAGTTACCCCCAGAAGTACGCGAACGAACAGATAATTTAGATGCGGTTGGTAATACTACCGCTGCAACAGGTAAAGGTTTTGCAATTGCTTCTGCCGCTTTAACATCATTAGCATTATTTGCTGCATTTGTAGGCATTGCAAGTATTGATGCTATTGACATTTACAAAGCTCCAGTTTTAGCTGGTTTATTTGTGGGAGGGATGATTCCTTTCATATTTTCTGCTTTATGTATTCAGGCTGTAGGCAAAGCCGCTATGGAAATGGTAAACGAAGTTCGTCGTCAGTTTAGAGAAATTCCTGGAATTATGGAATACAAAGCTAAACCAGAGTACGAAAAATGTGTGGCTATTTCTACCAAAGCATCTATTAGGGAAATGATGTTACCTGGTGCAATTGCATTAATAACTCCGGTAGTAGTTGGTTTTATATTTGGTGCCGAGGTTTTAGGTGGTTTATTAGCTGGAGTTACCGTATCTGGAGTGTTGATGGGGATTTTCCAATCTAACGCTGGTGGTGCTTGGGATAATGCTAAAAAATCTTTTGAAAAAGGGGTGTTAATTAATGGTACAATGACCTACAAGGGTTCTGAAGCTCATAAAGCTTCTGTAACTGGTGATACCGTTGGAGATCCTTTTAAAGACACCTCTGGTCCATCAATGAATATTTTAATCAAGTTGATGTCTATTGTTTCTTTGGTTATAGCGCCTTATTTAGCACAACCAGTTTCTGCAAATATTTCAGAAAATCATCAACATGAAACCACTATGATGATGCACCACTGCAAAGCAGGAGAAAACTGTAAAATGATGACCAACAATTCATCTGCTGGCAGCAAAAAAGAATGCGAAATGTGTGCTAAAGACGAAGAGTGTACTCATTCCCAAGAAACGTGTACCATGACAAATTGCAAACATGCAACAAAAATTACAGCAAGTAATGTTAAAGCTGATATGAGTTGTTGTGAAAAACCTGGCTTAAAAGACAGGTTTAAATAATAGAAAGATTAAAATATTATATTTCAAGACCACTTCTTTTAAAAAGAAGTGGTCTTTTTTGCTTAATTAAACTTAGATGCCACAACCGCAGTCTTTTTAGTTTTCTTAACCGTTCCATCCAAATCTAAAATCTCAAAATAGAATAAGTAAATTCCGGTTTTAACTTTTGATCCGGTTTCATCCAATCCATCCCAAATCCATTGCCCTTCGGTATTTAACGTTTCGTTTCTAATTAACTTTTTAACCATACGCCCTTGGTCGCTGTAAATGGTGACATTTGCCACTTTGCTTGGTACAGGAAATTTATACTGAATGCGTAAAATATCTTCAAAGCCGTCATTATCTGGCGAAAAAGTAGGCGAAGGAATAGAGATTTCTGAAGCTGAATTCACAATATCTTCTAAAAATTGAGAATTTTTATCAGCAGGTGTTGCGAAGCCAGAAGCCGAAGTTGCCGAGCGGAAATTACCAGTTGCGTTAGTTGCTTCGGTAAAACTGCTACGCTCTAAAGAAACTCCTTCAACATCCTTTAATAACGCAAAGTGCATGTTTCTATTATAATCTAACTGATCTAAACGAGTGTCACCTTTTAAAATCACCACTTTCCCTTTATCATCTGCATAACTAGGCATTGTAGCTACTCTAATAAAGTTGTTTGGGTTTGATGTAAGGTATTGAGATTTTACAGTATCCGGATTTGATGTAATTACCCAATAGGTTTTAGGCTGAAAAAGTATGGTACTTGGGGTTAATTCTCTGATACTAACAACAGAATCTTTTGTAGAGAAAATTGTCGCTATTTTTAAATCCTTAAAATCTAAAATTTTATCAGATTTATTGTAAACCTCTACAAAATCCACTCCTCCAGTTTTTGGGTTAAAAAGCACTTCATTAATAATTACATCACCTATTTCCATTAAACCCGGATAAACAAAACTTAAAGTTTGTGTAGTTAAAGTATTGCCGCCACAATCTGTTAATCCGCTAACGGTAATGTTATAAGTTTGTGCTCTGTTTAGTTTCTGAGTATATTTTAATTCAATAGTTGAAAAAGTTGGTGCTAAAGGATAAACAATAGTTGGGCTACCAACACCATTATTAACACTGTAATGAGATGGTAAAGAAGCTTGCAAACTATCTAAACCTCTGTTAAAAACTAAACTCAACGTAACACTATCTTTTAAAGAAACGCTTAAAAGGTTTAATGGCTCGGTTGTTCTATTGCTTAAATAAATAGAATTTTGCTTACCTGGTGTTCCACCTGTTACATCTTTACTTGCCAAATAATTTTGAGATTGTTTACAGGTAGATAAAGGGTCTATCAGTTCTAACGTGTAACCACCTTGTCTTTTTACCGCATCACCATACCAAGCATCGCTATAATTTACTTGGGAAATGGTTGCTCCGTTCTGATTGACCAGTTTAATTACATCGCTTGCGTTATTTAAAGTTGGCCAAGCATTTAAACCTATTACTTTCCCATAACTTTTAAAGTTTGCGGTATCGGCAATAGCGCATAAAATAATATATTGGTTAGCTTTAATACTATCACCAGTAAACGTAAATGTTGTGGTTGGGTCGCTATATTTAAAGCCTAAAAGCGCAATATCTTCTGTACTTCTGTTCCAAAGCTCAATAAACTCAACGGTAGGTAAATCTATTTGCGGACTTGGGTCTGGAAAAATCTCGTTTATCACAATGTCATTAAACACCGCTGTATAAGGCTTTCTATAAGTAAAAGTTTTGCTTTGGCTTGTAGCTGTATTCCCTTTCAAATCTTTAATACTATTTACTGTTGCTGTATAATTTCCAGTATTTAATTCGTTAGCTAAATTTAAAGTAACCACAGCGCCGTTTACCGTTACACTTGTAGGCACAATGTTTCCCGGGGTAATATTATAGTGGCTAGTTATTGCAGCATCTGTTGGATTGACAGCTTCATTAAAGTTTAACAAAATAGCTGTCCCGTTACTTGTACTGGTAGAATTTAGTAATGGCGCAGTTACATCTGGAACAAGTTCTGTAATTGAGAAATCATCGTAAATATGCATGCCAGATCGAGTACTTGTATAAACAGATTTAATACCAAAATAATTACTACTCACAAAAGTATTATCAGTTATTGTACCCTCAGAAACATAATTTGTTCCACCCGTAATATCAGTTTTCAACTCCCACAAACCAGAAGAAGTTCTTGTAACTTGCACTCTTGCTTTAATTTCTGTAGTACCTCTCGTTTTATCGGGTCCATCAATAATTTTAGTAATGGTGGTACCGGCTTGTTTATAAAGATCATACGAATCTAACGCTCCACTTTCTCCAACCTGTAAAAAATAACCATTTAAAGAGCCATTTAAATCACCTTGGTCAGACACTAAATAAATTCTAGTATAATTTGATGCAGATGGGTCAAAATTCATTTGCAAGAAGAACTCCCATTTTGCATTTATAGCTAAATTGGAAGCGGTATAAAGGTTTACGGTTTGCGCAACACCTGTTGCAGTTGTTTGCAATTGATTGCCAGAATTAATCAAATATCCGTTTACATTGCCCTGCCAAACAGGATTTTGGGTGAAATTTCCATCACTAAAATTGTCATTAACCTGACAAAAAACAACATTTGAAATAAATAGACTAAAAAACAGTAAAAACTTTCCCATATTTGCGACCATAAATTTATCGACAAGATATTAATAATAAATTATTTAAACATTAAATTTAAAACATGAAAGTTGCAGTTGTAGGCGCAACCGGCCTTGTAGGTACGGTAATGTTAAAAGTTTTAGCAGAGCGCAATTTCCCAGTTACAGAATTAATTCCCGTTGCATCAGCAAAAAGTAAGGGTAAAGAAATTGATTTTAAGGGAAAGAAGTACAAGGTTGTAACTGTTGAAGAAGCTATTGCAATGCGTCCAGATGTAGCTTTATTTTCTGCTGGAGGCGATACATCTAAAGAACAAGCTCCAAAATTTGCAGCAGTAGGAACTACAGTAATTGATAATTCTTCTGCTTGGAGAATGGATCCTACTAAAAAATTAGTAGTACCAGAAGTTAATGCCGATGCTTTAACAGCTGATGATAAAATTATTGCAAACCCAAATTGCAGCACTATACAAATGGTAGTAGCTTTAAAACCTTTGCATGACGAATATAAAATTAAACGTGTTGTAGTTTCTACTTATCAATCTGTAACTGGTACTGGCGTTAAAGCGGTAGATCAGTTAATGAATGAGCGTAAAGGAATTACTGACGGCCCAATGGCTTATGCTTATCCAATAGATTTAAATGTGATTCCTCAAATTGATGTTTTCTTAGAAAACGGTTACACTAAAGAGGAAATGAAAATGATTTTGGAGACCAAAAAAATTATGGGCGACGATAGTATTGCAGTTACTGCTACTACAGTTCGTATCCCGGTAATGGGTGGTCACTCAGAATCTTTAAATATAGAATTTGAAATAGATTTCGACTTAATAAAAGTGCGTCAATTATTGGCAGCAACTAGCGGAGTAATTGTAGTTGATGACCCTGCAAACGCAAAATACCCAATGCCAATGGATGCTCACGAAAAAGACGAAGTTTTTGTTGGTCGTATCCGCAGAGATGAGTCGCAGGCAAATACATTAAATATGTGGTGTGTTGCTGATAACTTACGTAAAGGTGCAGCTACTAATGCTGTTCAAATTGCAGAGTATTTAGTGGGTAAAGGTTTGATAGGGTAATAGAATTTGGGCGTTTTGACGGGCTTTCCGCTGTAGTCCCGATGAAAAATCGGGAGGTGTCGCTACTATCCCTATCGCAAAAATATATTAAACACAAAAAGCTTTCTGGAAACAGGAAGCTTTTTTTATGTTGTGATGTTATTAAGAGTCTGGAGACTCAATTTCATTTGTTAATCCGAAGAGACGCTTCGCTTAACTCTCCGGACAGTTGGAAAATAAAGTGGATTTGCAATCCACAGCTGCAACACTTTCTTTTTACTAAGGTGGATTAATAAATCCATATCATTACAAGTTCGAGATGCGCTATGCTAACATCACGAACAGCTTGATTCAATTCCAAACCCAAATTGTATTAAAAAAAAGCTTTCTGGAAACAGGAAGCTTTTTTTTGTGGTGTGGTTTTATTAAGAGTCTGGAGACTCTTTTTCATTTATAAATCCGAAGAGACCCAAACTGTCCGGAGAGTTAAGCGAAGCGTCTCTTCGGATTAATCCATATACGGGAGTTTCCAAACTCCCGTATAAAAGCTAAATTAGCTTAACAAAAAAGCTAACATGTCAGAAAGAGGCTACACCATCAAAAACCAAAACGCTATTCATTTTATAACCTTTGCCATTGTACAATGGATAGATGTATTTACAAGGAAAGAATATGCCGATATACTAATTGAAAGCTTAAAATACTGTCAAACTAATAAAGGATTAAAAATTCATGCTTGGTGCATCATGTCAAACCATGTTCATTTAATAATTTCTGTTCAGGCTCCCAATAAATTATCAGACGTTTTAAGAGACCTAAAAAAATTCACTTCAAATAATATTACAAAAGCAATTTTAGAAAATCCGCATGAAAGTAGAAAAAGTTGGATGTTATGGATTTTTAGAAGAGCTGGCGAAAAGAACTATAAAAATAAAGAATTGCAGTTTTGGCAGCAAGATAATCACCCAATAGAATGTGATACTAATGAAATAACTGAAACGAGATTAAATTATATCCATGAAAATCCAGTAAGGGCTAGAGTTGTTTGGCAATCGCATGAATATGTTTACTCCTCAGCAATTAATTATTGTACAGATGGTAAAGGTTTGTTGGAAATTGAATTTATTTAGAGTCTGGAGACTCAATTTCATTTGCTAATCCGAAGAGACGCTGCTCTTAACTCTCCGGACAGTAGCGGTCTCTTCGGATTTACAGCATATATGGGAGTTTCCAAACTCCAAAATAAAAGCTAAATTAGCTAAACAAAAAGCTAAAATGTCAGACAGAGACTATTCTATCAAAAATCAACACGCTATTCAATAATCCCAGTGGAAGAGAATTTCTAATTGAGAATACTAAGTTTAAATGACTGTTAAAAATATACAAAATGAATTACAAAATATCCTTCAAGGAAAGGGCTCAGTTAGCAACGGAGAACCTATCCAAGCAATTGCCAGTTACCTTAGAGAAAGCCAAAAAACAAGTTCGATGGCTAAAGGAGACAAGCAATACAAATCAGAAGAAACAAAGGAATTAATTAAATACATCAATCAAAATCAACTTTGGAATTGCGATGTTGATTTCAGTTCTTTCTTATCAGCCGGGGCAGAACAAAGAGTTTACATCCAAAACAATAAAAAAGTATTCAAACTAAATGATGCTATCTATTATTTAACATGGTAAGATTATTTAGAGAACCTATTATTAAATAATTATTTCTTCCCCGATACAGCATATCATCTTATTGGATTTTACAAATCAGATTTAAACATTATTTATGCGCTGGTTGAGCAAAATTATGTATCAGCAGACCAAGTTACAGACTTGGCAAGTGTTAAATATTTCTTGTTAAACAATGGGTTTGAAAACACAAAAAATCACGATTATTACCATCCTCAATTGGGAATTATTTTAGAAGATTTGCATGACGAAAATGTATTAACAGCTAATCAAATTCTATATTTTATTGATACTGTCTTTTACATCAAACCAGAAATATTCTGGAATTGAAAGGTTAGTTGAAATCTATTTTTAAAATTCTATTCGTATCACTATCATATATTATGGTATCCTCTTGTATAATTATTTATAATTGACCCCGTTCCTAGTGCAAGTCTTTGTGAAATAGTCCTGTGCCAAAGCCTGACTTGTGCTTAAATAGTTTGATTTTATATTATTCAAGTTCAATTTATTGTTAAGGAGTAATTTTCTAAAGTACAAGTCACCCTCCTGTATGTAGAATTCAGCACATCGCTCTCTACCGATTTCAGAAATAAAAAAGAGTCTTCAAACTCGTTAAATCTCGAGCTAACGTTTACCTTTTGTATAGAAAAATCAGAAAACTATAAACATTCTAAACCTTATGTAAAGATTTTTCGATTTTCTTTACATATTAAACTACCTTTGTATAGATTATTTGATTTTCTTTACATATATGCAAAGCTGGACAATTGAAAAACTACCATTAGTAGAAGAATTAGAGACAATAAAAGTTTTGAAGGCGCTCCCATCTGCACATGCAGCTTTAGCTGAATTAAAGGGAATCGCCTCAACTATTCCAAACCAAATAATTTTAATTAATACATTAGGTTTACAAGAAGCAAAAGATAGTTCTGCAATCGAAAACATCATTACCACTCATGATGATTTATACAAATCAGAACTTAATTTAGATCCCTTTAATTCTTCTAAGGCAAAAGAGGTGCAAAACTATGTTTCTGCTTTAAAAAAAGGATTTGAATTGATTCAAAAAAATGGAATGTTAACTAATAAAACCATTATCAAAATTCAAGAAACTTTAGAAGAAAACAATGCTGGCTTTAGAAAATTGCCTGGGACATCGCTTAAAAATGCAATTACTGGAGATACCATTTATACACCTCCACAAGACTATCAAGACATTGTGCAATTAATGTCTAATCTGGAAAAGTTTATCAATGATAATGAGCTATATGATTGTGACCCCTTAATCAAAATGGCAATTATCCATTTTCAATTTGAAAGTATTCATCCATTTTATGATGGAAACGGACGAACAGGCAGGATAATCAACATCCTTTATCTCATTCTAAAAGATTTACAAAACCTTCCAATTTTATATTTGAGTAATTACATCATCAAACATAAGGCAGATTATTATCGCCTTTTACAAAAAGTAAGAATAGAGAATAATTGGGAAGAGTGGTTATTATTTATGATTAAAGGCGTTGAGGTTACTGCTAAAGAAACAATAGAACTTATTTTAAACATTAAGGAACTCATGCTAGAATTTAAGCATAAGTTAAGGGATAATTATAAGTTTTACAGCCAAGATTTATTAAATAATTTATTTGCCCATCCATACACAAAAATTGAATTTTTGGTGAATGATTTAGGTGTATCAAGATTAACCGCTGGAAATTATTTAAATAAATTAGCAGAAGACAGAATACTGAAAAAAAATAAGTTAGGAACAGGAAATTATTATATTAATGAAGAGCTATTTAAGCTATTAACCAATAGGTAATAATTACCAGTTGAACTTATATTTATAAAAAAACTTCAAAAACAAATTAAGGCTTTTAAGGTTATCAAAGCATAGCTCACATTAAACATGAACAAAACTCACCCTATTGATAAAAATGTTTTAGGCACTCCTTTGGTAATTACCGGAACTGACCCATTAACTGGATTTTATAGAGATGGATTTTGCTGTACTGGCCCGCAAGATACAGGCAAACATGTAATTGCTGCGGTTGTTACTGATGCTTTTTTGGAGTTCACTTTAGCTTTGGGGAATAATTTAATTAGTCCGTATCCTGCAAGTAATTTCCCTGGCTTAAAAGCAGGTGATAGATGGTGTTTGTGTGCTTTAAGATGGAAAGAAGCTTTTGACTTTGGTTTTGCGCCTCCTGTAATTTTAGAGGCTACTCATGAAAATGCTTTGCTCTATATCACTTTAGAAGATTTGAAAGCCAATGAGTTTAAAAGTTAAAATGCTTTTCTAACTATCCGTATAATACCGTGTAGGCTCTATAAGATTGTCCAGTTTTATAAATATCTTTATAATTTAACCACGATTAAGCGTATCACTTATGGTTTAAATTTAACACGTTAACAGATATAATTTCACTTATTTACTGATAATCAAATATTTTAAAATATAATTCTAACAAAATAACCTTAGTCTTTTCCAGTCTAAGGTTATTTAGCTTTTAAATTATTTTAACCCTCCAAAAGCGGCAAAACATAAATTTTTATGTAGAATTTCTGTACTGCTAAATCCAACTTTTTTCATTAGAGCTAGCTGAAAGTTTAAAGATCGTGGAGAGTCTTCTTTTTCTATGTACGCAAAAACATTTTCTCTGAAATCTTTGCCTCCAATGCCTTCTAAATAATCGCCGTATTTATCCCAAATCAATTTTGTAATAAGCTCCGAATCTTCAACAACTAAATCAGAAATCCATAAACTACCGCCATCATTTAATAAATTATAAAGCTTTTTAAAAGTTTCTTCCCAATCTTTTTCATCTCTTAAATGGTGTAAAACTGCACCGGCGAGTATAATGTCGAATTTTTTATCACCAAAATTAATGGCTCTTATATCACCTTGGCGAACTTCAATTTCCCCTTCCGTTTCAACTGAAACTCGCTCTTTTGCTCTTGTTAACATTGGCTCACTTAAATCAACCAAGGTGCAATTTAAGTTTGGAAGTTTGGTTAGCATTTTTAAAGTATAATTGCCTGCACCGCAACCAATATCTAAAACAGATTTAGCTTTAGGATTAATACTTTTTGCTGCCTCTGTAATCAATTCTAAAGATATTTCTGCATCTATAGTAGAAACCTGACCGGTATTTAAATTTGAGAAACGTTCAACATCGTTATCAAAACGTTCTTGTATTTCTTGTAGGGTTGATTTTTGCATTTATTTTAATTAGAATATTAATAAAAAATTATTAAGCTAGTGCTAAAATAAATATAATTCAAGGTTTTTGATATATTTAGTGCTTTAAATTATTCTATGAAAAACACAGTACTCATCATCATAATTTCCTTATTTTCTATCAATGCTTTAGCCCAAATTGATGCAAGCGGTGGCTTAGATGAAAAATTAAGTTTTGGCTTGAAATTAGGCGTTGGATCCTCAATTATCTCGTTTAACGACGCTAGATATGATCAGATAAGTTCTAATGGATTGGGACATTTCTCTGCATTTCTAAATAAGCCAATTACTAATAAGTTTGCTTTACAAGCGGGGCTTTCTTATACCGACAGAGGTTTTTCTGCCCTAGAGCAACCATCTGCAACAAATCCATTTGCTCAAACAATGTTAGATTTAAGATTATTTTATTTAGAAATTCCGATAAACGGAGTTTTTAAATTGCCTTTGGGAAAAGGGAAAGTTGTTTTAGGTGGAGGACCATATATAGGATATGCATTGGATGGAAGTGTAGAAAAGTTAACCACAGATTTTTCATCATCATCGTTTATTTATAAGGAGGAAGAGCGTAAGCTTGCTTATGGAAATAAAACAACCGATGATTTTAAGAAAACTGATGTAGGTTTTAATTTTTTAGCAGGCTACCAATTTAGAAAAGGCTGGCTTTTGAATATCAATTATGCCCAAGGAATTCAGAATATCCTTCCAAAAGAACTAATTACTAATGATGAAAAAGCAATAAATACTGCGCTGCATTTTTGTGTTGGATACGAGTTTTAGCAGGTAAGCAGTGATGTTTGCATTATGCTTTTAGGTTTTTAAGCCAGAATGGATTAGCAGTCAATTAATTTTAAAATTTCAATTTCAAAAAAAAACCGACGAGGTTGAGTCGCCGGTCTTTAGGGTTTAGGTTAATTGGTATTATTATTTTAAATATTCTTAGCCAACCAATCGCCAACTGCGTTGGTTCCGTAAGCTTTATTTTTTCCTGATAAATCTTCGGTTACAATTCCTTCTGCTAAAGATTTGTTTACTACTTCTCTAATCGCATCAGCTTCAGCTTGTAAACCAAAAGCATCTTCAAACATCATTGCTGCAGATAAAACTGTTGCCAGTGGGTTTGCAATATCTTTTCCTGTTGCTTGTGGGTATGAACCATGAATTGGCTCGTATAAAGAGGTATGTAAACCTTTAGAAGCTGATGGCATTAACCCCATAGATCCTGAAATTACAGAAGCCTCATCAGTTAAAATATCTCCAAATAAGTTTTCAGTAATTAATACATCGTAAGAATTTGGCCATTGTACCAAACGCATCGCAACTGCATCAACAAATTCGTAAGAAACAGTTACTTCTGGATAATCTTTTTCCATATCCTGCACCGTTTCTCTCCATAAACGAGAGGTTTCTAAAACGTTTGCTTTATCTACACAGCATAATTTTTTGCTACGTGTCATCGCAATTTCAAAACCCATTTTAGCTAAACGCTGAATTTCTGCTCTGGTATAAGTACAAGTATCAAATGCAGTATCGCCACCGTCTTTTCTACCTCTTTCACCGAAGTAAATTCCGCCAGTTAATTCACGTAAAATAATTAAATCGGTTCCTTCAATTCTTTCTCTTTTTAATGGAGAATTATCAATTAAAGATGGGAAGGTAAAAGTTGGACGAACGTTAGCAAATAAGCCTAATTTCTGACGCATTTTCAACAATCCTTGCTCTGGGCGAACGGTTGCTTTTGGATCGTTATCATATTTTGGATGACCAATAGCGCCAAACAAAACTGCATCAGCAGCTAAACAAACCTCGTGAGTTGAGTCTGGGTATGGCTCTCCACAATCATCAATTGCACAAGCACCTGTTAATGCAGATGTATAATTGATTTCGTGATTAAATTTAACAGCAATAGCATCTATCACTTTTACAGCCTGATTAACAACCTCAGGTCCAATTCCGTCTCCCGCTAAAAGGGCAATATTTAGTTTCATTTTTTATGTAGTTTGTTAGTTTTTAGTTTGTTGGTTTGTTAGACTTAGTTGGACGAACCAACTAACAACCTAACTATCTAACCAACTTTTTCGTGTTCTTGTGTCTTAATACTTGATTCTTGATTCTGCTGCGTCTCCATAATATTCAACATTTTCTCAGTAGCTAAAATAGCACAAACCGTTTGATCTGAATCTAATCCTCTTGTAGTAAATGTCTTTTTAGGGGTTTTCCAAGTAATGATGGTCTCACAAAGTGCATCTGAGCTACTTCCTGGAGCAATACGAACGCTATAATCAATTAAAGCAGGCAAAGTTTTACCTTGAGATTTATAAATCTTATTTAACGCTAGCATGAACGCATCAAACTGACCGTCGCCTTGTGCATGTTCTTCGTACAAAATACCTGAAAACCTAACTGCAATTGCTGCCGAAGGTTTTAAACCTTTAGAGTGCGAAAGCATATAAGATTCTACTTTTACCATTTCCAGATAAGCGTTACTAGCTAAAACATCAGAAATAATATAAGGTAAATCATCTTGTGTAACTGTCTCTTTTAAATCGCCCAATTCTATTACACGTTGTGTAACTTTCTTTAAATCGGCATCATTCAATTTTAAACCTAATTCTTGTAAATTTTTCTCAATATTTGCTTTGCCTGATGTTTTACCTAAAGCATAAGAACGTTTACGCCCAAAACGCTCAGGCAATAAATCGTTAAAATAAAGGTTCTTTTTGTTATCTCCATCAGCATGGATGCCAGCAGTTTGTGTAAAAACATTTTCACCAACAACTGGTTTATTAGCCGGAATTCTTACACCAGAAAAAGTTTCGACCAGTTTACTAACTTTGTAAATAGAAGATTCTTTTAAACCAATTTCCACCTCCGGTAAAAAGTCGTTAATAACAGCAATCACACTTGCTAAAGGAGCATTTCCAGCTCTTTCCCCCATTCCGTTTACAGTTAAATGCAAGCCATCAATATCAGCTTTAATGGCTTCTAAAACATTGGCTGTACCTAAATCATAATCATTATGTGCATGAAAATCAAAATGTGTATTTGGATATCTTACTTTTATAGCAGATACAAACTCAAAAGTTTCATGTGGAGTTAAAACACCCAAAGTATCAGGCAGTAAAACCCTTTCAATAGGTTGTTGTGTTAAAAAATCTAGGTATTGAAAAACATAATCTCTCGAACTACGCATTCCATTGCTCCAATCTTCTAAATAAACATTGGTTTTTAACCCATTGCTTAAAGCCAACTGGATAACCTCTGCAATTTCCGAAAAATGTGCTTCAGGTGTCTTTTTAAGTTGATGTGTAAGATGGTTTAAAGAGCCTTTAGTTAACAAATTTTGAACCTTTACACCAGCTTGCAACATCCAATCAATAGATACGCCGTTATCAACAAAAGTTAAAACCTCAATCTTATGTAAACAATTATTCTCTTTAGCCCATTTGGTTACTGCTTTAACAGCTTCCAGCTCTCCATCTGATACTCTGGCAGAGGCAATTTCTATCCTGTCCACCAATAATTCTTCTAATAATAACTGAGAAATTGTTAATTTCTCAGAAACCGAAAAAGATACCCCCGAGGTTTGTTCGCCATCCCTCAAGGTTGTGTCCATGATTTCTATTTTCCGTCTTTTCATCAACAAGATTTTTGAAAAATTTAATTAAAAAGGGAGTTGCTCTCCAAAGGCTTTTATTTCTGATTTTATGTTTTGTAGATAATCTATATCATCAAAACCGTTCATCATATTGTCTTTTTTGTAAGAACTAATGTCGAAACTTTCAGACTCGCCACTTGATAATAAAGTAATAGTTTGTGCTTCTAAATTAATTTCTAATTCTGTTTCTGGATTTGCGTGGATAGCTGCAAAAATTTTATCCAAAAACTCAGCACTCACTTGCACTGGCAAAACACCAATGTTTAAACAATTTCCTCTGAAAATATCAGCAAAGAAACTAGAAACAACTGCTCTGAAACCATAATCGTAAACTGCCCATGCAGCATGTTCACGAGAAGAACCTGAACCAAAGTTTTTGCCACCAACTAAAATTTTCCCTTTATAGGTTGGGTTGTTTAAAACGAAATCTGCTTTTGCAGAACCGTCTGTATTGTATCTCCAATCTCTAAATAAGTTATCACCAAAACCCACACGCTCTGTTGCTTTCAAGAAACGAGCTGGGATAATTTGATCTGTATCTACGTTCTCTATCGGAAGTGGAACTCCAGTAGATTTTAATATTGTGAATTTATCGTATGCCATTTTGTTTAGTTTGTTAGGTTTTAGTTTGTTGGTTTGTTAGGCTTTTGAAGCGAATACCAAACTGTAAATTAAAACCTAAATTTTATACCTTTATTATTTTATAGCTGCTGAGGTTATTAAAATTGCAAGGATCTCGAACTTTACAGGCCCGAACCACCTAACAACCCAATCAACTAACCAACTACTTCCTCCATCAACTCTCTCGGATCTGTTACTTTACCTGTTACCGCTGCTGCTGCTGCAACTAATGGACTAGCCAATAATGTACGTGACCCTGGACCTTGACGTCCTTCGAAATTTCTGTTTGAAGTACTTACTGCATATTTCCCTGCTGGAATTTTATCATCATTCATGGCTAAACAAGCAGAACAACCTGGCTGACGTAAAACAAAACCTGCTTCAGTAAAAATATCTAATAATCCTTCGTCTTTAATTGCAGCCTCCACAATGTGAGATCCTGGAACTAACCAAGCTGTTACGTTATCTGCTTTTTTGCGTCCTTTAACAATAGATGCAAAAGCTCTAAAATCTTCAATTCTACCGTTGGTGCAACTTCCAATAAATACATAATCAACTGGTTTACCAATCATTGCATCACCTTGTCCAAAGCCCATATATTTTAAAGACTTCTCGTAAGTAGCAACACCACCTTCAACAGCTTCAGCATTTGGAATATCTTGTGAAATACCAATTCCCATACCCGGGTTAGTACCATAAGTAATCATGGGCTCAATTTTGCTACCATCAAAAGTATATTCTTTATCAAAAATAGCATCAGCATCCGTTTTTAACGTTTTCCAATAAGCCATTGCTTTATCCCAAGCTTCGCCTTTTGGAGTAAACTCTCTGCCTTTTACATAGTCAAAAGTAGTATCATCCGGGGCAATCATACCACCTCTTGCACCCATTTCTATGGAAAGGTTACAAACCGTCATACGCCCTTCCATCGTCATTTCTTCAAAAACCTTACCGGCATATTCTACAAAATAACCTGTAGCACCAGAAGTAGTTAATTGCGAAATGATAAACAAAGCCACATCTTTTGGCGTAACTCCAAAACCTAAAGAACCTGTAATATTGATTCTCATTTTCTTGGGTTTAGGCTGCATAATACATTGTGAAGCCAAAACCATTTCTACCTCAGATGTGCCAATACCAAAAGCAATAGCACCAAAAGCACCATGAGTTGAGGTATGTGAATCGCCACAAACGATGGTTGCACCCGGTTGTGTAATTCCGTATTCAGGACCTACTACGTGTACAATTCCGTTTTTTTGGTGACCTAAACCCCAGTGAGAAATTCCGTATTCGTTACTGTTGCTTTCCAATGCTTTCAACTGATTTGCCGAAAGTGGATCTTCAACAGGCAAATGCTGGTTAATAGTTGGTGTGTTATGATCTGCCGTTGCGAAAGTACGCTCTGGATGCAAAACCTTAATTCCTCTGCTTTTTAAACCTAAAAACGCAACAGGACTTGTCACCTCATGTATCATGTGGCGATCTATAAAAACTACATCTGGTCCACCTTCAATCTGGCGAACTACGTGGCTATCCCACACTTTGTCAAATAATGTATTACTCATTTTATTTGTTTTTTCTCTTTTTATCTTTTGAAATCCAATTGCTGGAGTTCTTAATTTTTTATTTTCATTTGGGCGTTTTAACACGCTATCCGCTCATAATAATCAGGCCTTATTCACGAGGCCGGTATCCGCTGTTATCGTTAACGCAAGCTTTACTTCCCTCAAATCCTAACCAACGAACAAACCAACCACCTAACCAACTAGATGAACTTATTCACCGCATCTAAATAAGCGTTGGCCGATGCTTGCACAATATCAGTACTAAAGCCGTAACCGTTGTAATGCTTTCCATCGTATTTAATACGCATATTCACCTTACTAACGTCGTTACTTCCGCCGTGTATCGCATCGATATGGAAATCTTTTATCTCTACCTCTCTCTCAATAATAGAGTTAATCGCTTTAATAGTTGCATCTACTGGGCCGTTACCAGATGATGATGCTTCTTTCAATTCTCCTCTAATATCTAATTTCACAATTGAGGTTGGAATTAGTGGATCGCCGCACATTACTTGTAATAATTTAACGGTTACACCTGCTTTATAATTACGTTCAGAACCACCGCTGCTCATCAAAGCTAATAAATCATCATCTTTAATCTCTTTTTTGCTATCGGCAACAACTAAAAAACGCTCGTAAACATCGTCTATATTAATTTTCTCTAAAACATAGCCTAGTCTTTCTAAGTGATGTTTTAAAGCATGACGACCACTTCTGGCGGTCAAAATAATTTCAGATGAATCTATACCAACATCTTCTGGGTTAATGATCTCGTAGTTTTCGCGATGTTTCAACACCCCATCTTGGTGGATGCCAGAACTATGTGCAAATGCATTTTTACCCACAATTGCTTTGTTCGGTTGCACTGGCATACGCATCATACGGCTAACCATTCCGCTCAACTCATAAAAATGTTTTGAATTGATATTGGTGTATTTACCTAAAGCTTGGTGGGTTTTCAAAATCATCGCTACTTCTTCCAAAGCTGTATTTCCTGCTCTTTCGCCAATCCCATTGATAGTACATTCTGCTTGACGAGCTCCGTTTTGAATACCTGCAATGGTATTTGCCGTAGCTAAACCTAAATCGTTATGGCAATGCACAGAAATAATTGCTTGGTCAATATTTTTCACATGATCCATCAAATATTTAATTTTTGCACCATATTGATCTGGCAAACAGTAACCATTTGTATCTGGAATATTTACTACAGTTGCACCAGCAGCAATTACAGCTTCCACCATTTGTGCTAGGAAAGCATTATCTGCCCTACCGGCATCTTCTGCATAAAACTCAATATCTTCAACAAAACGTTTTGCATATTTTACAGCATCAACACCACGTTGCAAAATATCTTCACGTGTGCTGTTAAATTTGTATTTGATGTGCATATCTGAAGAACCAATTCCGGTATGGATACGTGGTCTTTTAGCATGTTTTAATGATTCTACTGCGCAATCAATATCTTTTGTATTTGCTCTGGTTAAAGCGCAAATAATAGGTTCGGTAACTGCTTTTGATAAAGCAACAACACTTTCAAAATCCCCAGGACTAGAAATAGGAAAACCCGCTTCAATTACATCAACGCCTAAAGCTTCTAAACGCAGTGCTATTTCTATCTTTTCAGAAGTTGTTAATTGGCAACCAGGCACTTGTTCTCCGTCTCTAAGTGTGGTATCAAAAATGTAAATGCGATTTGGATCGTGTAACATATTATTTATTTATTTTCCGCCCTAAGCGAGATTTATATTATTGTTCAACTAATGTTGAGTAATTGTCTATTTTAATATCTTTTGTAATCTCTTCGATGGTTTTTACTTCACCGTTTTCTAATACAATTCTCTTTGTTAAACAGCTTGGTAACTGTGCTTCAAAATGCCCAACATAAACTACCGTCATTCCGTTTGCACTTAGCGCATCAACCAAATGGTTAAATTCCGCGGTTTGTTGTTTGTCTAAACCTTGACAAGGTTCGTCTAAAATCAACAATTCCGGGTTTTTAATAATCGTACGAGCTAATAAAACCAAGCGTTGTTTACCCATTGATAAAGTGCTTAAAACTTCATTTTTGCTTTCGGTTAAACTGAAATATGCTATCAACTCATCAACTTGTTTGCCTTTTGAATAAGGCAGTTGTTGAAACAAGCCTACCGAATCGTACAAACCTGATGCAACACTTTCCCAAACTGTTGAGTTTGCATCAAAATACCAATGAAACTCTGGCGAAATTAAACCGATATGTTGTTTAATGTCCCAAATGCTCTCCCCACTCCCTCTTTTGTTGCCAAATAAGTAAAGTGTATTGGCATAAGATTGCGGATGGTCTCCGTTTATTAAGCTTAATAGTGTCGACTTTCCCGAACCATTATGGCCTTGCAATAGCCATTTTTCTCCTGCTTTAACTTCCCAGTTAATGTTTTTCAGCACTTTTTTATCCCCATAACTGATACTCACATCAATCATTTTGGCAATATTTTCTGAAGCATAAAGTGGTGCTTCCTTTAAAAAACTAGGAATGTTTCTGAACTGCTTTTCTGTTGAAATAGCAATACTTTCTTTTTCCTCAGTTTCTATCAATTTTCCATCTTTTATCGCTGCAAAGCAATTGATACAAGAAGGTAATTCTTCATCGTTGCTAATTAAAATTAGCGTTACACCTTTCTGTGCAACTTCATCTAACAAAACATTTAAGTTTTCACGAGATGCAGCATCTAAACCTGTATAAGGCTGATCGATGATTAATAACTGCGGTTTTAGCCATAAAGCTTTTACCAGTTGTAATTTCTTGTGTTCGCCACTTGATAATTCTATCAACTGCGAGTTTTTTAAAGCTGAAAAACCTAATGCGTTCACTAAATTTTCAACATCTGCAATGGCTAATTGATGCTCTTTAGCGTAATGTGCTAATTCTGCGCTTACTGTTAAAGTATCTTTAGCTTGTAAACTGGTGTAGCGTTGTTGGAAATAGAAATTAGCAACACCTTCTATATTTTTAAACTGATACCAGCTTTCAACATATAAAACCTGAGCAGGTAAATTGCTTGGGTTTTTAAAGTTGATTTTTACATTGCTAATAGCACTTTGCTTAGCACTAATGATTTTAGCTAACGCTGTTTTTCCACTTCCGCTAATTCCACCCAAAACCCAGTTTTCACCAAGATTAATAGTCCAATTTAGATTAGAAAAAACTGATTTTTTTTGGAATTGCAAAGACAAATTTGAAATATAAACAAAGACCTCACCCCAACCCTCTCCGAAGGAGAGGGAGTTATTATGGCTCTGCTTATTAGCCTCACCCCAACCCTCTCCAAAGGAGAGGGAGTTATTGTTGCTCTGCTCTTTCACTTAAATCTTTTGCTTTCCTAAATAATATTATTCTTTTCCTCTTCAACTTTCCACAATGCTCCCCTCTCCTTCGGAGAGGGGATTGAGGGTGAGGCTACGCCGTTTTAATAGTTTTCATTGCAGTCATTGCTTTACGCAACTTAACACCTACAGTTTCTACTTGGTGGTTACGTAAAATTTCGTTGATTCTTACCAATTCAACGTTATCTACTGAACCATCTTTACCATCGTTAAAGTTTTTACCCACTAAATCAGTATCCACTTTTTTCATAAAATCAGCTAATAATGGTTTACAAGCTTGGTCAAATAAGTAACAACCGTATTCTGCTGTATCAGAAATTACTCTGTTCATTTCGAATAATTTTTTACGAGCAATGGTGTTTGCAATTAATGGGGTTTCGTGTAAAGACTCGTAATAAGCAGATTCTGGTTTAATTCCAGCTTCAACCATAGTTTCAAAAGCCAACTCTACACCTGCTCTAACAAAAGCAACCATTAAAAGGTAATTATCAAAATATTCTTGCTCGCCAATTTTAACATCACCAGCTGGAGTTTTTTCGAAAGCAGTTTCGCCAGTTTCAGCCCTCCAAGCTAATAAGTTTTTATCTCCATTTGCCCAATCTTCCATCATGATGCGGCTAAATTCGCCAGCCATAATATCATCCTGGTGCTTTTGGAATAAAGGACGCATGATGTCTTTTAATTCTTCAGAAATTTTGAAGGCTTCAACTTTAGCAACATTGCTTAATCTGTCCATCATACCTGATACACCACCATGTTTTAAAGCTTCTGTAATTACTTCAACACCATATTGTACCAATTTAGAAGCATAACCTGCGTCAATTCCTTTTTCGACCATTTTATCGAAAGACAAAATAGAACCAGTTTGTAATAAACCACAAAGGATAGTTTGCTCGCCCATTAAATCAGATTTAACTTCTGCCACAAAAGATGATTTTAAAACACCTGCTCTATGACCACCAGTTCCCACACAATAAGCTTTTGCCTGCGCCAATCCCTTACCCTCTGGATCGTTTTCTGGGTGAACAGCAATTAAAGTTGGTACGCCAAAACCTCTAACATACTCAGCTCTAACTTCAGAACCTGGGCATTTAGGCGCAACCATAATTACAGTTAAGTCTTTACGGATTTGCATTCCTTCTTCTACAATATTGAAACCGTGAGAATACAATAAAGTAGCTCCTTGTTTCATTAAAGGCATAATTGCGGTAACTACAGCTGTATGTTGTTTATCTGGAGTTAAGTTAACTACAACATCAGCAGTTGGGATTAATTCTTCGTAAGAACCTACTGTGAAATTATTTTCAGTAGCATTTTTCCACGAATCTCTTTTACCTTCTATAGCTTCCTTACGTAAAGTGTAGCTTACATCTAAACCACTATCTCTTAAATTTAAACCTTGGTTTAAACCTTGTGCACCGCAACCTACAACTACAATTTTCTTTCCTTTAAGAGCTTCAACTCCGTCAGTAAATTCTGAATTGTCCATAAAATCGCATACCCCTAGTTGGTTCAATTGTTCTCTAAGAGGTAATGTGTTAAAATAATTTGCCATTGTTTTTATTTGTTTAGTTTTTAAAGAGTCTGCTGTTGATAGTCCTAAGACCGCTGTTTAAACGAGAAACTCTGCTTTTTTTATTTTATAATTAATTTTCTTTGTGCTAAAGCATAACCAAGGTGCATATTATCATGCCCTACTGTGGTTACTAAAATTTCTTCAAAGCTGTTCATATCTGCACCATAAGTAGCTGTTGCAAACGGTGTCACACTATTAAAAATTCCTTTTTTATAATCTTCTTTGATGCTTTCGATACTTGATATTGCTAATGCCTTCAACTCAGCAATTTCTTCTTCATTGATATCACGAGAAGGTTTTGAGTCTTTTTTAAATTCATTCCAGTATTTGATTGCTGATACGTCAGTCCAAATTCCGGTACGCACATAGCAAAGTGCTGGTGTGGTAACCACAATATGACCAAAATTCCAGATGATGTTATTGTTAAAACCTGCTGGAATTTGATTCAGCTCTTCCACGGAAAGTGAATTTACCAAACGGATAAAAGCCTCGCGAGTTTGTATGATGAAATTAAATATTTCTTGTGCCATTATTACATTGTAAAAACTTTTTCTCCAGTATTTAAATACTCGTTCTCAATCACATCTTCACCTGGTTCTAATCTTTCAAACTCTTTAAGTTTAGCATGAAAGCCATCACTATTTTTAATAATAGCAACCCTTGCACTTCTAACAAATTCTATTAAACCATATTGTTGTAATACAGTTACTAAATTATCAGTTTCTTCACGGTGACCAGTAGCTTCAAAAACAGTATAATCTTTACGAATTACCACAGCTCTTGCTCCATGTTCACGCAATAAACGTTCTACACTTACATGTTCAGCAATTACTTCGGTAGGTACTTTATACAAAGCCATTTCTTGCCAAATCACATCCTCATTGGTATTAAAATAAACCTTCAATACTTCTACTTGTTTCTCTAACTGGCGAGCAACTTTTCTAACAACTTCTTCTGTTTCGGTAATAACAATATTAAAACGATGAATGCTCTCTATCTCAGAGGGAGAAGTGTTTAAACTTTCTATATTTAACTTCCTACGACTAAAGATAATCGCAATTCTGTTAAGTAAACCAATTTGGTTTTCGGTATAAACTGTGATGTTAAATTCCTGCTTTTCTATTTTTGCTTCCATTTTAAATCAATTTATTGATTCCCCTTTAGCCATCCCCTTTAGGGGAATAAGGGGCGGGTGTTTATTTTAATCTGATTTCGCTTACACTACAACCTTGTGGTACCATTGGAAAAACATTGTTTTCCTTTTTAACCATTACTTCTAAAAGGTAAGCTCCATCATGATTTAACATGGTTGTTAATGCTTCTTTAACTTCAGTTCTTTCAGAAATTCTTTTTCCCTCTATGTAGTAACTTTTTGCTAAAGCCACAAAATCTGGACTGGTAATATCAACAAAAGAATAACGCTTATCGTTAAACAACTCTTGCCACTGGCGAACCATTCCTAAGAACTGATTGTTTAGGATAATGATTTTCACATTTACTTTTGACTGCATAATCGTTCCTAATTCCTGCAAAGTCATTTGGAAACCACCATCGCCAATAATAGCAACAACGTCTTTATCTGGAGCTCCAAATTTAGCACCAATAGCTGCTGGTAAAGCAAAACCCATTGTTCCTAAACCACCGCTGGTAACGCTGCTTCTGGTATTATTTAGCTTTGCATATCGGCAAGCCACCATTTGGTGTTGTCCAACATCTGTAACAATTACTGCATCGCCATTAGTTAATTGGTTTAATTGATTAATAATTTCGCCCATAGAAAGTTCGCCTTCTGTTGGGTTAATTTCTGCATCAATACATTGATCCCATTCTTTTTTATCAAAATCACGGAATTTCTGTAACCATTCTGTATGAGATTTTTGCTGCACCAACTCCGTTAACATTGGTAAAGTTTCTTTACAATCGCCCCAAAGCGGTACAGTTGCCTTTACATTTTTATCAATTTCGGCTGGGTCAATATCTAAATGAATTACTTTAGCTTGTTTTGCATATTTATCTAAACGGCCAGTAACCCGGTCATCAAAACGCATCCCAATTGCAATTAAAACATCGCATTCGTTTGTTAAAACATTTGGCCCGTAATTGCCATGCATTCCCAACATACCAACGTTTAATGGGTGATCTGTTGGTATTGCTCCAGCTCCTAAAATTGTCCAAGCAGATGGAATTCCTGCTTTTTCTACAAAAGCTTTAAATTCTTGTTCTGCATTTCCTAATAAAACACCTTGCCCAAATAATACAAATGGTTTTTTAGCAGCGTTAATTAAAGCAGCAGCTTCCTCAACATAGCTTTTTCTAACTACTGGTTTTGGTTTATAGCTACGGATGTGTTCGCATTTTGTATAACCAAAATATTCTGTTAACTGTATTTGCGCATTTTTAGTAATATCAACTAAAACTGGTCCTGGTCTTCCTGTTTGTGCAATATGGAAAGCTTTAGCTAACACTTCTTCAATCTCAGAAGCATCAGTAACTTGGTAATTCCATTTGGTAACCGGCGTAGTTATATTAATTACATCAGTTTCCTGAAAAGCATCAGTACCTAAAAGATGTGCGAAAACTTGCCCTGTAATGCAAACCATTGGCGTACTATCTATTTGTGCATCTGCCAAACCTGTAATTAAATTTGTAGCACCTGGCCCGCTTGTTGCAAACACCACTCCAACTTTTCCAGATGTACGAGCATAACCTTGAGCCGCATGTGTAGCGCCTTGCTCATGACGAACTAAGATGTGATCTAAACGATCTTTATAATCGTAAAGCGCATCATAAATTGGCATAATCGCTCCGCCAGGATAACCAAAGATGGTTTCAACACCTTCTTCAATCAATCCATTCAATAAAATTTGAGAACCCGAAATGGTAGAAACCGCTTTTGGCTTTTGTTCTTCAACTTTATTTTTATCTATTTCAAGAGTATCCATAATCTCCTTTATTTATCTTTTTGTTTGAACCAGTCTCAATTTGTGACTGGTTAATTACTATGCTAGATATTAAGTCCGCACATTTTTTAACACAAATTCTAATCTTCGTCAGTAACACAACCTTCTGTTGCGTTTTTAACTAATTTAAAGTACTTGTACAACACGCCGCTTTTAACTGGAGGTTCTGGTTGTTTCCATTCTTTTCTTCTTGCTGCCAATTCCTCGTCAGAAAGCATCACGTTCATGGTGTTTTTTGTAGCATCAATCTCAATAGAATCTCCATCTTTAATTAAGGCAATATTTCCACCTTCAAATGCTTCTGGCACAATATGGCCAACCACAAATCCGTGTGTTCCACCAGAAAAACGACCATCAGTAATTAAAGCAACCGAGGCGCCTAAACCCGCTCCGTAAATTGCAGAGGTTGGTTTTAACATTTCAGGCATACCTGGTCCTCCTTTTGGTCCAGCGTAACGAATCACTACAACATCACCCGCTTGCACTCTTCCTGAAGAAATTCCTTCAATCAATTCAAACTCACCATTAAAAACCCTAGCTGGTCCTGTAAATCTCTCCCCTTCTTTACCAGAAATTTTAGCCACACTACCCTGTTGCGCAATGTTTCCAAAAAGCATTTGTAAATGCCCAGTTTCTTTAATTGGTTTTTCTAACGGACGGATTACGTCTTGCTCATCAAAATCTAAATCGACTGCGTTTGCAACATTTTCTGCAATTGTTTTACCAGTAACCGTTAAGCAATCTCCGTGGATTAAACCCACTTTTAAAAGATATTTCATAACAGCAGGAATGCCTCCTAAATTATGAACATCCTCCATTAAGTATTTACCACTTGGTTTTAAATCGGCAATTACTGGCGTTTTATCACTAATATTTTGAAAATCATTGATGGTTAAACTTACTCCAACAGATTTAGCCATGGCAATCATGTGCAAAACCGCATTTGTTGAACCACCTAAAACCATAATTACAACCATTGCATTATGAAATGCTTTTTCGGTCATAATATCTTTAGGCTTAATATCTTTTTCAAGAAGTATTTTCATGTACTTCCCAGCCTCTAAACACTCATCTTTTTTCTCTTGGCTAGTTGCCGGATTAGATGAACTATAAGGTAAACTCATACCTAAAGCTTCTATCGCAGAAGACATGGTATTTGCAGTGTACATTCCGCCACAAGCACCCGCACCTGGACAAGCGTGTTCAATTACTCCTTGGTAGTCTTCATCAGAAATATTTCCTGCTAATTTTTTACCTAAAGCTTCAAAAGCAGATACAATATTTAAAGACTCTCCTTTATAATGACCAGCATGGATTGTACCACCGTAAACCATAATAGAAGGACGATTTAAACGAGCCATTGCCATAATAGAACCCGGCATATTTTTATCACACCCTGGAATTGTGATTACACCATCGTAAAAATGACCAGCACAAACAGCTTCAATAGAATCTGCAATTAAATCACGAGAAACCAAAGAATAACGCATACCTTCTGTACCGTTGGTTAAGCCATCACTAATTCCAATTGTGTTAAAAGTTAGTCCAACTAAGTCGTTATTCCAAACACCTTGTTTTACAATTGCAGCCAAATCATTTAAGTGCATATTACAAGTGTTACCATCGTAACCCATACTTGCAATTCCAACTTGCGCTTTTTTTATATCGTCTGTGGTAAGCCCAATGCCGTACAACATTGCTTGTGTAGCAGGTTGTGTTTTGTCTTGAGTAAAAACTTTACTGTATTTATTTAATTCCATTATATAATAACTTCGAAACTTAATTTATCTAATACAAGGCTTTTATAAACCCTTTGAATTGTTGAACCTAAACTCTCAGAAAAGTTTTGGGGAAAAACGACATTATCAATTGATCTAAGACCAATAATTTCTACCGCAGTACCACATAAAAAAGCACTTTCTGCTGCTTTAAATTCTTCAAATGTGATATCCTTTTCCTCAACCTCAATATCTAATTGTTCGGCAATTTGTATAATTGTTGATCTGGTAATACCTGCCATGATATTACCTTTTTTAGGGGTATATAACTTCCCTGCTTTTTCTATAAATATGTTTGCAGATGTAGTTTCGGTAACATATCCGTTTTGATCTAACAAAATTGCTTCGTCAAAACCTTTATTCTTAGCATCTGTTATTGCTAAAACAGAATTGATGTAGTTACCTGTAATTTTTGATGTAATTGGTAAAGCCTGTGGCGATGGTTTTTCGTAAGCAGATAAACAAGTTCTTAATGTTTTATCTCCATAAAAAGCATCCCATTGCCAAGCAACAATTACCAAATGAGCTTTTTTAGAAGTCACCATAGACATATCTTCATCAGCATAAACAAAAGGACGCACATAAGCGTTACTTAAATCATTTGCTTCTAGCAATTTATAGGTATCTACAATTAATTGTTCTATATCCCAATTAAAAGGCAAATGTATTTGCTCGCAAGAAGATTTTAATCTTTCAAAATGTTGCCTAACTTTAAAAAGCTTTGTGCCGTTAAGTGTTAAATAAGATCTTATTCCTTCAAAAGCCCCAAAACCATAATGCAAAGTTTGGCTAAAGTAATCAACTCCTGCATCGGTAGAATTTAAAAACTCCCCATCTTTATATATTACCTTATTTTTATTTGAACTTTCCATCTCATTAATTAATAAAAACTATAAAAAAAACGCCTTCTTTTTGGGAAGGCGTCTGTTTTAATTTTATAATTTTAGTTAACACACGCCTTCTGATTATTGCTTAAAATAAGCAACACAATTAACAGAGGAATAATGACAACTAATAACATTTAATATTTTTGTTTAATTACAATCTCAAGATAGTGTAAGGATAATTAGGTATCAATACCTTATCGATTTTTTTTGAAAAAAAATTATATTCTATTTTAAACCTTAAAACAGAATATAATTTCAGCAAAAAACCTTTACCACAGCTTTAATTTCCAAATATTTATACCAAACAACGAATCGGTATATGGTATAGTGTATTATGCTTGCATAGCAACCTATCCATTTCTTCTTAAAAACTCCTAAAACCAAAAACAAATTTTAAAAATACCGGAATTTAGAGCATAAAAAAAACCAGCAAAATTTGCTGGTTTTAATTAAATAATATGATTTAAATTATTTCTGACTAACACTTTCGGCCAAAACAATAACTTTATTATCAATAACCTCTACAACACCACCAACGGTATAAAATTTTTCTTCTTTCCCTGCGCTTCTAACTACCACCTTACCATTTTCTAAAGTTGAAATAATAGGTGCGTGATTGTTTAAAATCTCAAAAGAACCTTGACTTCCTGGGACTGTTACTGAAGTAACTTCTCCCTCAAATACTTTTTTATCTGGTGTTAAAATTTCTAAATTCATTTTTTCAGTATTGAGTGGTGAGTATTGAGTAGTGAGTTCTAGTCTCAATACCCAATACTCAAATCTAACATCTTCTAAGCGTTTGCTTCAGCTAAAATTTTCTTACCTTTTTCAATAGCTTCTTCAATGTTACCAACTAAGTTGAAAGCTCCTTCTGGATACTCATCAACTTCGCCTGCCATAATCATGTTAAAACCTTTGATAGTGTCTTTAATGTCAACCAAAACACCTTTTAAGCCTGTAAACTGCTCAGCTACGTGGAAAGGTTGAGATAAGAAACGTTGTACTCTTCTTGCTCTAGAAACAGTTAATTTATCTTCTTCAGATAACTCATCCATACCTAAAATAGCAATGATATCTTGTAATTCTTTGTAACGTTGTAAAATTTCTTTAACGTTTTGTGCACAATCGTAATGCTCGCTACCTACAACTACTGGAGTTAAAATTCTTGAAGTAGAATCTAATGGATCTACCGCTGGATAAATACCTAGTTCTGCAATTTTACGAGACAATACTGTTGTAGCATCTAAGTGGGCAAAAGTTGTTGCTGGAGCTGGATCGGTTAAATCATCCGCAGGAACATAAACTGCTTGTACAGAGGTAATAGAGCCTCTTTTAGTAGAAGTAATACGCTCTTGCATAGTTCCCATCTCTGTTGCCAAAGTTGGTTGGTAACCTACCGCAGATGGCATACGACCTAGCAATGCAGAAACTTCAGAACCGGCTTGAGTAAAACGGAAGATATTGTCAATAAAGAAAAGAATATCTTTTCCTTGACCATCGGCTTCTCCATCTCTATAATATTCAGCAATGGTTAATCCTGATAAAGCAACACGAGCTCTTGCTCCTGGAGGCTCATTCATTTGACCAAAAACGAAAGTTGCTTTAGAATCTTTTAAAGCTTCTTTATCAATTTTACTTAAATCCCATCCACCTTCTTCCATAGAATGTTTGAAAGCATCACCATATTTAATAATACCTGCTTCAATCATCTCACGTAAAAGGTCATTACCTTCACGCGTACGCTCACCAACACCTGCAAATACAGATAAACCGTCGTAAGCTTTTGCAATATTATTGATTAATTCTTGAATTAAAACAGTTTTACCAACACCGGCACCACCAAACAATCCAATTTTACCACCTTTTGCATAAGGCTCAAGTAAATCAATTACTTTAATACCAGTAAACAAAATCTCGTTTTCTGTAGATAAATCTTCAAAACGTGGTGGTTGGTTGTGTATTGATTTTCCGTTAGTGTTGTCTAAGTTTTCGATACCGTCAATAGCTTCACCTACCACGTTGAATACACGACCTTTAATCGATTCTCCAATTGGCATTTTTATAGGCGCTCCACTATCTACAACATCCATACCTCTAACTAAACCGTCAGTAGAATCCATGGCAACAGCTCTTACTCTGTCTTCACCTAAATGTTGTTGAACTTCTAAAACAATTTTTTGTCCGTTTTCTTTAGTGATGACTAATGCATCAAAGATTTTCGGAAGTTTTGCATCTTCTGCAGAGAAACTAACGTCGATAACTGGACCGATGATTTGCGCTATTTTTCCAATATTTGGCATATTATATGGTATTTTTTTTAAAATCCCTTGTTTTTTAGCCTATTAGGGCTTTTGTATTTGAGTTTGCGAAATTACATTTTATTACTCGAAAATCAAATACATTATCACATTTTGTTTATGATTTAATTTCTATTTATTGAGGTAATAAATTTGATATATAGATAAATATATAATACATTTGATATGCTTGCATAATAAAAGGCAATTCCTAAATTGCTTTAACCAATTATTACACAATTAGAAAAATATAATATGAAAATTAGAAACATTACCCAATGCCTCTTTTTAGCAGGCTTAATTTTTGTTATCGGCTGTAAATCAGAAAGTAATACTAATGTAACTGTAGCGCCACAGGCTGGCAAAGCAGACTTTACCCGTTTTATTTCTGTAGGAAATTCACTAACTGCGGGGTATGCTGATAATGGATTATATTTGGCCGGACAGCTAAGTTCTTTCCCTTCAATAATGGCTCAACAAATGAAACTAGCTGGTGGTGGTGAATTTCCTCAGCCTCTATTTACTACAGCACAAAAAAACGGATCGGGTTATTTAAGATATGGTGGTTTATCTGCTACAGGAACACCAATTCTAATTCCGGTAACAACAGCGTTAGGAGTTAGAGGTTCGGCTACAATTCCAGGTTTTGGAAATGTAACCTTATATACCAAATATACAACTGACATTAATAATTATGGTGTGCCAGGTATAAAATTACGTGACATTAAATTAGGAGTTTACGGGAATGTTAATGGTTTTTACGAACGTTTATTACCGGGAAATGCAGGAACAAATTCTACTGCTTATTTAGATTTTGTTACTGCCAAAGATTTCACTTTCTTTTCTAACTGGTTGGGTAATAATGATGCCTTAGGTTATGCTACTGGTGGCGGAGTTGGTGATGTACTTACACCTAAAGCAGATTTTAATACCATGTATTCAGAACTTTTAAACAAGCTAACGGCCAAAGGTGCAAAAGGAATTGTTGCAACTATACCAGATGTATCTGCTATACCTTATTTTAATACTGTAACTGTTGCAGCCGTACTAGCTGGTGTAAATGCCGCCCGCCCTGCAAATACCCCTATAATAGCAAATATTTTTATTTCTACAACTTCTGGTGCAAGAACTGCTACTGCAGAAGATTTAATAATTTTGCCATTTCCAGCTAGCAGTTTAATGGGGAAATCTAACGTTGGCCCTGGCGCTCCGTTTCCTTATGGTTTACACCCTAACAATCCAATAGAAAGTAAATATGTTTTAGATAAGGATGAAGTAGCTAATGTTAGAGATTTTGTTAATAGCTATAACACCAGTATTAAAACTTTAGCTAACGCAAAAGGATTAGCAATTTTTGATGCTTTTAAGTATTTAAACTCTTTAAAAGGAACAGGACGAGTAATTGACGGAGTAACGTTAAATACATCTTTTATACAAGGAAAAGTATTTTCTTTAGATGGGGTACACTTAACCCCAATGGGATATGCAGTTGTTGCTAATGAAATGATGACGCAAATTAATTTAAAATATGGCGCTACTTTACCTAAGGTAAATTTAGGAAATTATACTTTTTTAAGGTTTAATTAATTCCCATATATTATTTTGAAAAGGATGATGACTTTATGTTATCATCCTTTTTTTTATTATTTTTTTGATTCATCCTTATTTATTAAAAATTTATTTGAGTGCTTGACCGTAAAATATTTGGGATAACAAAGCATGAATATCCTAAGATTGTATTGTTAAAATACATTAGGCCTCTAACACTTTGCAGCTATTGATTTACGATGATGACTATAGTTAACAAAAACCAATTCCGTTTTAGTTTTTATAATTAGCACACCTAAGAAAGGAAGAAGTTTTAATGTTAAGAATATTAAAATTTAGTTGAAGCTTTAAATATTTAAAGAATATCATTTGCTCTTGCAAAGGCTTTTGTTTAATAAACGGGATTGAAGCGTTTACCGGCATTTGTGGATAAGGCCGTGTTTTGGGTTTGTGAAATGGAGCAAGCGTATGAGCGTAAAGCCCGACTGCTGAAAATAACTAGCATTACAGCACCTTTTCTAAAAACAAAAAAGGCTTCCAAGTATTAAACCTGAAAGCCTTTTTTTACAGTTGTTTAAAACTTATTTCTTGTCTTCTTTAATTAAATCTACCACTACTGGAGATGCAACACAGATTGAAGAATAAGTACCGAATATTACTCCTATTAATAAAGCAAAAGAGAAACCTCTAATTACTTCGCCACCAAACACAAATAATACAGCTAAAACAAATATTACTGTTAAAGCGGTAATTACAGTACGACTTAGTGTGCTGTTAATTGCATTGTTAATTACATCAGACATTTTTTCATTTTTAGCATGATGCTCACTTAAATACTCTCTAATTCTGTCAAATACAACTACAGTATCATTGATAGAATAACCAATTACAGTTAAAATTGCAGCAATAAATGCTTGATCTATATCTAAAGAGAATGGCAATATTCCGTTAAATAAAGAGAAGAATGAAAGCACTAATAAAACATCGTGAGTTAATGCTACTAAAGCGCCCACACTGTATGACCATTTTCTGAAACGAATAAAGATGTAGAGTGCTATAGCTAAAATTGAAAGCAATACCGAGTAAATAGCAGATATTTTTATATCGTTTGCTATAGTTGGCCCAACTTTCTGAGAACTTTCTATAGTACTTTTATTACCAGAAACTTTTGCTAAACCTTCTTTTAATTTATTCTCAACTAATTGATCGGCATTTTCTGCTTGACTATCAATCATGTAAGGAGTTGTAATTCTTACTTGGTCATCGCTACCAAAAGTTTTTACTTCTGAGGCTACACCAAATGTTTCATTAACGGCAACCCTTACATCTTCTGTAGTTACTGGTTTCTCAAATTTAACTACATAAGTACGCCCACCTTTAAAATCAACACCGAAAGAGAAACCTCTAACAATAATAGAAATGATACCTAAAGTGATGAAAATACCAGATAATGCGTAGAATATTTTACGTTTTTTAACGAAAGCATAATTTGCATTTTTGAAAGTATGATCACTCCAAGGATTAGAAAATTTAATTGGCATTTCTTTTTTCAACATCCATTCAAAAATTAATCTAGAGATTAAGATTGCAGAGAATAAAGAAGTAACAATACCAATAATTAAAGTAGTTGCGAAACCTTGAATTGGACCAGAACCAAATATGTATAAAATTATACCTGTTAATAAAGTGGTAATTTGAGAATCCAATATTGACGGCATAGCATGTTTATAACCATCGGAAATAGCTAAACGTAATGATTTACCTAAATTTAATTCTTCACGTACACGCTCATAAATTAAAACGTTTGCATCAACTGCCATACCTAATGTTAATACCACACCTGCAATACCTGGTAAGGTTAATACCGCACCCAATGATGCAAGTACACCCATTAAGAAAAACACGTTGGTAAATACTGCAATATTAGCAACTGTACCTGCTCTATTGTAATAGAACATCATAAAAATTAATACCACAATTAAACCTAACACAGCAGAAGTTAAACCTGAGCTAATTGCAGCAGCACCTAAAGATGGGCCTACAACTGCTTCTTGTACAATTTTAGCTGGTGCTGGTAATTTACCCGCTTTTAAAACGTTGGCTAAATCTTTTGTTTCTTCAACTGTAAAATTACCAGAGATAGAAGAAATACCGTTTGGAATTTCGCCTGAAACTCTTGGCGCAGTGTAAACAGAGTTGTCTAAAACTATAGCAATAGATTTGTTATCTTCTTCGCTTTGAGGAGAACCTGAAGCTGCTAAAGTAATTCTTTTCCATTCTCTTGCTCCATCAGTTTTCATCACCATTACAACCTCTGGGTTTCCACGTTGGTCAAAATCTTCACGAGCGTTAGAGATTACGTCTCCTGCTAAAGCTGGTTCGCCGTTAATACCTGTAGGTTTAATAGCATATAACTCGAAAATTTTGTTTTCTGGAGTCATTGATTTTACACCCCAAAGCAATTTTATATTATTTGGAATTAAAGCTTTGATGTCTTCCTGAGCGAAAATAGCATTGATTTTAGCAGTATCGCTTTGTGCTGCATAACCAACAGTTGGCCCAGGGCGTAAACCTTGTTGTCCGTCTTGACCTTGGAAAGTAGCTGGAGATAAAACTGCAAATAATGGGTTTGATTTTGCTAAAGCCTCAACATTTGCAGAATCTTTAGAAGTACTGTCTTTTTTAGCACTTAATAAAGCTGGTTTATCACTAGTAGCAGTAGTTTTTGCTGTGTCAGCTGTAGCTGTTTTTGCTGCTGTCTTAGGCTCTTTAGCTGCTAAAATATTATTGATATTTTGTAATACAGGGAAAATTTCCTGGTTATCATAAGTTTCGTAAAACTCTAATTTTGCAGAACCTTGTAATAATTTACGAACACGTTCTTTATCTGTAACGCCTGGTAATTCTACTAAAATTCTGTTAGAACCGTCTTGCAATTGAATATTTGGCTGTGTTACTCCAAATTTATCAATACGGGTTCTTAAAATATTAAATGAACGCTCAACAGCAGAATTTGCTTGCTTGTCTAAGAAAGTTTTAACCTCAGCATTTGAAGCGTTTAACTTAATATCGGCAGCGTTTTCTTTTGTAGAGAAAAAGGTAGCTAATTTACCGTTAGGACTTAACTTCTCATACTCGGCAACAAATAAAGCTACTAAACCATCTTGACTTTTAGATAACTGACTTTCAGCATATTTTAATGCTTGATTAAAAGTATCATCAGATGGGTTATTGGCTAAACTTCTTACCAAAGCAGATAATTCTATCTCCATGGTTACGTTCATACCGCCTTTTAAATCCAAACCTAATGGAATCTCTTTCTGTTTTACATACTGGTAAGTATGGCCAAAAAGTGGGTAAACTGGTTGGTTAGAAATAGAGTCTAAATACCTTCTTTCTTTTACAGGATCGCCATTAGCGTACTCTTTAGCATCGTTTTCTACCTTGTTGGTAACGAAAGTGAAAGAAAGCGCATATAAACATAATAGTGTTAATACAATTGCTGCAAACTTAATAATTCCTTTGTTTTGCATTTTTAGTTTAATTGATTTTGTGTAATTCTGCTATTTTTATTCAAGAGGGCAAAGCTAATTAAATTTTTAATTTATAAAATCCCTAAACAACAATTTATTAACTAATGTTTTTTATTATTAAAAAAGCATAATCAAAAGCATGTTTTTCGTCCTTTTGATGCTCTTCCTTAAACACAACCTCCCACTCTATCTCATTTAAAGTAGGAAAAAATGTATCTGCATTAAAAGTACTAGCTACTTTGGTAAGGTAAATTTGTTTCACAAACGGCAATGCTTGTTTGTAAATTTCGCCTCCACCAATTACAAAACACTCTTCTTCGTTCTTGCAACTTGCAATTGCAGCGTCTAAATTGGGATAAATTTCTACTCCATTTATTTGTAAATTTGCTTGCCGGCTAATTACTATATTTCTTCTGTTTGGCAAAGGTTTGCCAATAGAATCATAAGTTTTACGCCCCATAATAATGGTATGCCCAGAGGTTACTTTTTTAAAAAACTTTAAATCGTTAGGTAAATGCCATAACAATTGGTTGTTTTTACCAATGCCGTTTTCTTCATCTGTAGCTACTATAAGGGATAAGCCCTTAAATCCTCCTTCGGGGATTTGATTATCTTGGTTGTTATTCATGTCTAATTAGATTTATAATTTTTGAAGATATAATTTTTAAATAAATGATTTCTGAACTAATGAAAGTACACCAATATTGTAGGCATAAATAGCAGCGGGCAAAAATGTAATATTCAAATCGTCTATTGTTTTATTTCCTGATAAGTCAATTGTGGTTACCAATGTAGATTTAATATTATTTTGCTTACAAAAATGGATTAAGCTTTTTAATTCTTGTGTTCTTTCAAAATACCGATTACTCCATTTTACTTCTACACACCATTGTGGTTTTAGTTTTTTGTTATCTAATAAAACAATATCAACTTCACCTTCCGATCTACCCATTTTCCATCTGGCATATTTTAAATCTAAATTTTCACGATGCATCCATTGCGAGAATATGGCTGTTTCAATCATGTTTCCTGTTTCTTCATCTGTTTCTTGAATTGGAGAAAATAATGCAGTACGGAGTGATGAATTTGTTAGATATACTTTAAAACTTGTAACACGCTTAAATTTTTTAGCATTATCATCAACTTTATACAAAACTTTAATTAAAAAAGCTGCTTCTAAATATTCTAAATACCTTTTAATGGTTTCTTTAATAATACCGCTGTCTTGTCCTAATTTTTCAAAAGAAAACTCGTTTCCGGTGTTATAAGCCAAATAACTAAAAAAACTATTAAGTTCTTGCACATCTTTAATACCGTACAAACTAGGTAAATCTCTTAGCAAAACCTTATCAACAATATCATTTTTCACGTACCTTCCCATATCACTTTGTATGGTTTCTGATAGCACCACTTCAGGATAGCCGCCGAAATTTAAGTAATGAAAAAATTCTTTATTCAATGCTTTATAATCGTGACTAGTATAATAGGGTATTTCTTTGTTATTGTAAATGATTGATTTATTTTGAACTAAATGATTTAGCCCTTTTAGGTGTATATATTCATGAAAAGTGAGTGGTGGAAGCATAAAATCTGTAAACCTTCCTGCGCCACTTTCTGAGCTTTGTAAACGTAAAGCAGCAGCTGCCGAACCTGAAACAATAAATTTTGTTTTAGGATACAAATCAACTAAAACTTTTAGGTGACGTTCCCAATCTTTTAAATATTGAATTTCATCAAAAAAAACAAAACAGCCTTCTAAATTTTCTAATTGTACAGCATCTTTTGCTAGTAAAAGTAATTCTTCTAAGCCTAGTTGCATGTAAATAGGATTATCAATACCTATAAAGAAAATCTTTTTTGAAGAAACAGATTCCGTTAAAAGTTGCTGGATGGCATGGAACATCATCACTGTTTTACCAACTCTACGAGGCCCCATTAAAACTAAGGCTCTTTTTACTTTATTATCTTTTACAAAAGGATAAAAAACATCGAAATACAAACGTCTCGACATTTCTCTATATGTTTGTTGCACTTCTCCGTTTAACCACCAAGGATTTTCGTACTGCAAGCGATCAATTCTTTTAGATGTTGGAATAGTGGTATTGAAATCCATTTTTCGTTCTATTTTTACCAAATGTACCAAATAAGCATATTATTTTATTCTTATTTTTACATTTATGTAATTTTAAGGTTCTTTTTGGATTTTTTATAGCTTATTTTGACAAAGGTAAAGAGTTTGGAAACTCTTTACCTTTACTTAATTAGAAGTTATGCTTCGTTTGAGACTACGAATAGTTGGGTTTTAATCGTTCATTTTGCTTCTTAAATCCATTTTTTGATCATATCTGTCCGAACAATTTCCGATTTCGTAAAACGGAATTATTAACTAATTGATTTACAGTTAT
>NZ_JBHULV010000054.1:27045-30131 GCF_042684645.1 Pedobacter alpinus | reverse complement strand
ATCAATCACTGGAAACCACCATTATCTGACAGCATTTAATACGGCGTTTTATATCTAAATTGGTATTATTTGATTATTAGCCTCTGCTGATAAAATGTATTAGTTCCATTGATGATAAACTCTTTAGAAGTTCGGTTTATGGAATAAGATTGTGATTCAAGTTGTACTTCCGTTTGATTACATTTATTACTAGCCTGTTTAACTTCAAAATCCCGTCTATATTAAACTCGAAAGTATCGTCTTTTTCACAATCTTGTACATCAGCGTAGGTACTTTGATATGTTGATGGAGGATTTACAGTTAAGTTTTTATCTGTTATAGCTCCTTTCCAAACTTTTGAAGTTAATAAAGCCGACGAGTTAGTACTTTCTTTTTTACAGCTTTAAAACAAAGTAGCATAAAAAACAAAAGGTATAAATTCCAGATTGTCATTTTTAAATTTAATCAAATTTAAAAAAATAGCTTTAAAAATACCTAGGGTTTAAAATAGCTCTAGAACCTTTTTCTCCAAAATCAAATCTTAACATAATTTCGTGGCTGCCAGCATTAAAACCTACTAAAGATGTTGTGCTGGCATCATAAGCATAACCTAACCTTAGTTTTTTATTTAATTGTACTTCTGCTAAAGCAGATATATCGGCCTCTGTTCTATAAGACAACCCAAATGAAACTAAATTAAACATCCATAAATTCATATTTAAATCAGCCTGTAAAGGTGCGCCTCTTACTCCTTTTACTAAAACATTTGGTTTCAATTTCAAATCGTCACTTAAACTAAAAACATATCCTGTAGAAAAGAAAAGATGTAAATATTGCCTTGAAACTAATCCATCGGTAACCAAAAAATTATCTTTGTTTAATGTGTTATTTAAAAGGTGAGGAAGTGATAAACCCGCATAAAATTTATCGGTATTGAAATAAATTCCTGCACCAAAATTAGGCATAAACTTAGTTACGTTATTGGTAAAAGCTACATCAATTAAACCATCAGAGCCTAAATCTACGTTTTCATAATCAGCAGAAAAACGACTTACACCCCCTTGAATACCAAATGCCAAAGTTGAATTATCCATTAATATACGATAAGCATAAGTACCAAAAACTCCTGTTGTTTTATTAATACCAATATTATCATTAAAAACCTGTAAGCCTAAACCTACTTTACCGTCTTTTACAGGGCCATCAATAGATAGGGTTTGCGTTTCTGGCGCACCAGAAATCCCAACCCATTGTTTACGGTATAAAGCGGTTGCACTGGTAAAATCTCTACTACCTGCATAAGCTGGGTTAATTGCCAAGGTATTAAACATATACTGTGTGTACATGGCGTCTTGCTGTGCAAAAGTATAAGCTGAAGATAAAAGCATCATCAACACCAAAATATATTTTTTTATTGCTGTTAACATGTTCTTATCTTTTTATGGTTAGGTATTTCACGTATTTATCTTTTCCGTTAACTTTAACTATATAATAGTAAGTGCCATCTGGCAAATCTTCGCCAATAGTTATTCCTTGATTTGATTTACCAGACCAATCATTTTTATAATCATCATTTCTATAAACTACATTACCCCATCTGTTAAAAATTTCTAAACTTACTACATCTCCAGTTGTGTTTTCAATTACAAATTTATCATGTACTCCATCGTTATTAGGTGAAAAACCCTGAGGAATACGAATGTTTGATTTCTTTAATACAATTGGAGTTGCAGCATTTTCTTGCGGATTGCCATCCAAATTTTCATCAGGTTCTCGCCCGTTGGTAGATTCGTCGCTAATTATAATACCTAAACTATTAGCTGTCACTAATGCTTTGTTATTAAATAAAGTATCTGCGGTATTGTTGAGTTTAATGTTTACAGAAAAAGAAATACTTTCTTTCTGATTTGGGGCTAAAACACTCCCTGTTCCTAATAAATTAAGATTTGTAGTACCATTAAAGTTTTGGTTTGCAACCAGACTACCAGTAACATTTATACTCCCAACAATAGTAAAACTTATTGGTAACGGAAATGCTTTTACTAAATCATCAGCTACTTCAATAGCTGTTAAATTAATATTTCCGTAATTTTGAGCGTTTAAAGTATAATTTAAAGTATAAGAACCATCTAGTTCTTTGTTTACAGCTGATACGGCTTTTGACAAACCAACTACAGGGTTTGGATTAACAGTGATGGTTACTTTAGCAGAAGATGTTAATGCTAAATTACTTTTATCTTGAATAGTGTAATCAACAACATATACCCCTGCCAAAATAGCCTTATTTACAGTTAAACTTCCTGTGGCAACATCTACAATAATATTTGGATTTCCGGTTACAACCTCTTTAATAATTACATTGTTGAGATTAGTAAGCTGATCATTCAAAAAGTCATTCGCCACAATATTATTAATAGCTACCACATTACTTTTTCCGTCAATTGTTATGGCATCATTTACAGCTAAAATAGATGGTGAATTTACCGTTACAACCACATTTGCGTTTGCCGTATTTGTGGGGTTTAACTTATCTGTTATTTTATAATTGATGGTATAAACTCCGGCTTGTGTTCCGGCGGCAACTGTTACCGCTCCCGTTGTTGGGTTAATAGTAATGTTTGGATTTACAGTAATTTGTTCTAAAGTTACATTTGCTGGCAATGCAGTTGAACCATTATAAGTATCGTTTGCTAAAACATTAGCGATAGCTGTTCCACCTGTAAAACCGTTGATGGTACCAGCATCGTTTGTTGCTGCAATTGCGGGTGCTGTAACTGTAACAACCGCATTTGCGTTTGCCGTATTTGTGGGGTTTAACCTATCCGTTATTTTATAATTGATGGTATAAACTCCGGCTTGTGTTCCGGCAGCTGCTGTTACCGCTCCTGTTGTTGAGTTAATAGTAATGTTTGAATTTACAGTAATTTGTTCTAAAGTTACACTTGCTGGCAATGCAGTTGAACCATTATAAGTATCGTTTGCTAAAATATTAGCGATAGCTGTTCCACCTGTAAAACCGTTGATGGTACCAGCATCGTTTGTTGCTGCAATTGCGGGTGCTGTAACTGTAACAACCGCATTTGCGTTTGCCGTATTTGTGGGGTTTA
>NZ_JBHULV010000054.1:0-27020 GCF_042684645.1 Pedobacter alpinus | reverse complement strand
CTGTAACTGTAACAACCACATTTGCGTTTGCTGTATTTGTTAGATTTAGTTTATCTGTTATTTTATAATTGATGGTATAAACTCCGGCTTGTGTTCCGGCAGCTACTGTTACCGCTCCTATTGTTGGGTTAACGCTAATGTTTGGATTTACAGTAATTTGTTCTAAAGTTACATTTGCTGGCAATGCAGCTGAACCATTAAATGTATCGTTTGCTAAAATGTTGGTGATAGCTGTTCCGCCTGTAAAACCGTTGATGGTACCAGCATCAGCTTGTGCAATAATTAAAGGTGCAGATACTGATACTACTACCTTTGCTGTAGAAAAGGATGCTGAATTTAATTTATCAGCAATTTTATAAACAAGTTCATAAGTTCCAGCAGGTGTGTTTGGAGCTACCGTAACTCGCCCATTTAAAGGGTTTAAAATTACATTAGCACTAGTTGTAGAAACTGTGGTTATGTCAATATCAATAATATTTACAAGATTGTTTTTAAATAAATCATTTATTAAAACATTATTAACAGCAGTTCCTCCCAAAAAACCACCAATAGTTCCAGCATCATCAGCAGCTATTGGATTTAAAGAAACAACAGATATCAAAACATTTGCAGTTGCGCTCCTAGTGTTATCTAGCTTATCTGTTATTTTATATATTAACGTGTAATTTCCAGAAGGTGTTCCCGAAGCCACATTTACTTTCCCCGATGTAACATCTAAACTCACACCGTTATTTGTTGTAGATACCTGTTCTAAATCTACATTTAAAAGTGTTACAATTGTTCCGTCCAATATGTCATTTATCAAAACGTTTTGAACAGCAATTCCTCCATTAGGAAAAGAAGAACTTCCAATATCATCATTAGCTGCAATAGGAGAAACCTCATTAGAAACTTCAATAATAACATTTGCAACTGCGGTTGTGCCAGGGTTTAATCTATCGTCAATTTGGTAAGTTACTGTATAAAAACCTGTTGGTGTACCTGGCAACACGATGGCTCTTCCTGTATTAATATCTACATTTATATTTACTTGATTGGTAAACAGCTGTAAAATCTCTACCTCTCCTATTAAAGGTGTTCTTCCATTTAATTTATCATTGGCTAAAATGTTTGTAACCGCAATTCCCCCATTAACGGTATTTACAATCCCTCTATCTTCAAATGCTTCAATAACAGACACTCCAGAGTTAACAGTTACGGTTACAAATGAAGTAGAAATGTCTCCAATATTAGCTTTATCTTCTATACTATAAGTTAGCGTATAAATACCGTTTGGTGTACCAGCACTAACGCTTACACTTCCAGAGTTTAAATTTAAAATTATCCCGGGGTGCGTACTTGAAACTTTAATTAAATTCACATCTGATATCAAAGGCACTTTACCAGCTAAAATATCATTTGATAAAACATTTACTAATGCCTCACCACCAGTAATTCCATTTGCACCACCAACATCTGGATTTGCTAAAATATTTATGTTATCTAATGTTACTTTTACAATAACATCTGCAAAAGAAGAACTTTCTGGCTTGTTTTTATCTTCTACGTAATAAGCTAAAGTATAAACGCCGTTTTCTGTCCCTGGTGCAACAATAACTTGTCCGGTATTTACATCTAAGCTTATCCCAGGGTTATTAGTGAAAGTTTGTGTAATTACAACTTCATTAAGGGTAGGTATAACGCCTTCTAAATCATCATTTGCTAAAACATTCGCAACTGCTACCCCTCCAATTATTCCTGATGCAAAACCTATATCTTCTTTAGCCGTTAGTAAAGATAAACCTCCTTGTACTTCAACAATAATATCTGCTAATGAAACATTACTAAGGTCTGCCTTTTCTTGAATTTGATAAGTAACTGTGTAAAAACCGTTAAAAGTACCTGGATTTACAACTACCCTACCTGTATTAAAATCAAGATTGATGGCAGAGTTGTTTGAAAAAGTTTGAAAAATAAAAACATCAGCAAGTGTAGGTACTGTTCCTTTTAAAACGTCATTTTCTAAAATATTCTGAACAGCAATACCACCAGTTGTTCCGTTCACTATTCCTCTATCCTCATTAGCTTCTATTATATTTACGCCTCCAGTAATTTCTATAATTACATCGGCAGCTCCTTTGTTTGTTGGGTCTGTTTTATCAACTACCTGATAAGTTAGGGTGTAAAATCCATTTGGCAATCCTGGTGCAACATTAACTTCGCCCGTATTTACATCAAGTGTGATGCTAGCATTGCTACTAAACAATTCGGTTAAAAAAACATCTCCAACTTTAATTACTATTCCATTATTTAAATCGTTAGCTAATACATTAGCAACAGCAAGCCCTCCGGTTACACTATTAATAGTTCCTGCATCATCTTTAGTATCTAAGCGCCCTGTTCCTACTACATTTATGGTAACGTAAGTTGTTGCAGTTACGGTAATATCTGTTGTTTTTGTAATCTTATAATTTAAAATGTATGGCCCGCCCGGGGTATTTGGCGCTACTATAACACTACCTGTTGTCAAATCAAGTGTAATATTTGGGTCGGTACTTGAAATAAACTCCAAGTTTACATTGGCAAGTGTAGCCTGTGCTCCTGATAACTTATCATTAGCTAAAACATTAAAAACTGCTATTCCACCAATAATTTCTGGAGCCTGCCCAGCATCATGTTCTGCCAATATAGGAGCGTCAACTGTTGTTCCGTTGTTTCTATTTACATTAATATTAATGTTTGCTACACTAAAAAGCAACGGGTTATTTTTATCAGTAATCTTATAAACTACAGAGTAATTACCAACAGTTAAAGCATTAGAAACCATCACACTGCCAGTATTTACATTTATACTGATGTTTGGATTACTTGAAGAAACTTGCTCGATAGTTACCCTAGATAATAAAGCAAAAGAGCCATTAAAAAAATCGTTACTAAGAATATTATTAACGGCAGCACCGCTAAAGCTTTCATTTACATAAGCATAATCATCTATAGCTCTAATAACTCCTATTGATATTTTTGCAGAATTATCGGCCAAATTTGGATCTGGCTCATCTGCCTTTATTGCAACTGTATTTGTGTAATTACCAAAGGGATTTACGCTAGCTGTAATAATAATAGTTGCAGTGGCGTTTACAGCTAAATCCCCAACATTCCAGATAGGATTAGTCCAAGTGCCAACACTTGGCAAAGCACTTACCAAACTAAAACCAGATGGCAAAACATCAGTAACTCTTGTGTTATTTGCCCTATTTGGGCCATTATTTTTAATATTAACAGTAAAAACAACATTATCACCAACATTAGCAACAGTTGAGTTTGCTGTTACACTAATAAACAAATCAGAAGTATTTGTTTGAGCATCAACTTTGAAAACTGCAAAAAAGAAAACTAGAAATAATAATATTTTATAAAAAACCGGAGATTTTGAACCTGTAAAAACAGCCATATAATGGTTTATATTGTATTTTGAAATTATAAGCTCGCATAAATATTCTTACAGAACAAAATACAAGGATTTTAAAAAGATTGAAATAAAATTAACTATGTAGCACCAAACAAAACAGGAATTTTATAAACATAGTGTTGATTACCACAGAATTTCGAGAAAATATTTCCCTCTTGCAAAAAATCCTTGAAGATTGATCTTCAAGGATTTTCTAATTAAAAAGGCATTCACCTTATATTATCCATTCAAATGTCCAATCAGCAAATTCGCTAATTCAACACCAATTCTTTCTTGTGCTTCATTTGTTGCAGCACCTATATGCGGAGTTAAAGAAACTTTTGGATGTTGTAGTAATGCAACAAGTGGCGTTGGTTCATTATCAAAAACATCTAAACCAGCAAAAGAAACTTTACCACTATCTAAAGCAGCAATTAAAGCAGCCTCATCAATTGTACCACCTCTAGAGCAGTTTACAATACCCACACCTTGTTTAACTTTTTCAAACTCCACTGCTCCTAAAACAGGTTTTTCTGTAAACGGAATATGTAAAGAAATAAAATCAGATTCTGCTAAAAGCGTGTCCATACTTACTTTTGTAACAGGCACATCAACTTTAACACCACCAGATAATTCTAAAGGTAAAGTTGCCGGAATATCGTACAAATCGAAAGCTAAAACATCCATTCCTGCTCCTAAAGCAAGCTTAGCTGTTTCTTTACCAATTCGTCCAAAACCAATAATACCTATTTTTTTACCTTTAAGCTCAACACCTTTAGCATAAGCTTTCTTTAATCCATTAAAATTAGTTCCACCTTCAACAGGCATTTTACGGTTTGCATCATAAACAAAACGTACACCGTTAAAAAGATGAGTAAAAACTAGTTCTGCTACAGATTGTGAAGAAGCTGCTGGGGTATTTTCAACAGCAATACCTTTACTTTTTGCGTATTCAACATCAATATTATCCATACCAACACCGCCTCTACCAATTACTTTTAAATTAGGGCAAGCATCAATCAAATCTTTTCTAACTTTTGTTGCACTTCTAACAGTAATTCCGTCATAAGCGTTTAGTTTTGAAGCTAATTCTTCTTGAGGGATATTGTTTGTATCAACTTCAATTCCGGCGTCTTCTAATAGTTTTTTTCCTATCGGATCTATTCCGTCGTTTGCTAAAATTCTCATTAAATTATAAATTTGGTTCGGGTTTGTTATTTTTCTTTAAACGTTTTTCTCGGCAAAATCTTGCATTGCTTCTACTAAAACATGTACGCTAGTAATTGGCAAAGCATTGTATAAAGATGCTCTAAAACCACCAACACTTCTGTGTCCTTTTATTCCTATGCAACCTAACTCTTCAGCATATTTTAAGAAAGGTTTTTCAAGTTCTGGGTTTTCCATTACAAAGCAAACACTCATGTTTGATCTATCTTCTAAAGCAGCAGTACCTTTAAACAATGGGTTTCTGTCAATTTCTGTATATAAAGCTTTAGCTTTTGCAATGTTTTCTTGCTCAATTGCAGCAACACCACCTTTTGCTTTTAACCATCTTAAGTTTAACATGGAAACATAAACAGAAAATACTGGAGGCGTATTGTACATAGATTCTGCATCAATTTGTTTTTGATAATCTAACATGGAAGGAATAACACGACCTGATTTTCCTAAAATATCATTTTTAACAATTACCAAAGTTGCACCAGCCGGGCCAATATTTTTTTGAGCACCAGCATAAATTAAATCAAAATCTGCAACATCAATTACTCTACTAAATATATCTGAAGACATATCGCAAACTTTCCCCACTGTAGTTTGTGGGAAACTGTGCATTTGCGTACCGTAAATGGTATTGTTTGAAGTACAATGAAAATATGCACTATCAGCATCAATAGCATAGTCTTTAGGAATATAGCTATAGTTTTTATCTTTTGATGATGCTATAACTTCTGCATTACCTAATAATTTAGCCTCTGCAAATGCCTTTTTTGCCCAAACTCCAGTTTCTAAGTAAACTGCTTTTTTATCTTCTGGCAATAAATTAAAAGCAGCCATTGCAAATTGCAAACTTGCACCACCTTGTAAAAAAACTACAGAATAACCTTCTGGTACGTTTAAAAGTTCTTTAGCTAAAGAAATTGCCTCATCCATAACAGCTACAAACTCAGAAGCTCTGTGCGAAATTTCTAAGATTGACAAACCAGTATCATTGAAGTTTAATACTCCTTGAGAAGCTTGTTTAAATACTTCTTGTGGTAAAATGCATGGTCCTGCACCAAAATTATGTTTCATCTATTTAAAGTTTGGTATTAAATTGTTGTTGAAAAATACATTGCACACCACCTTATACTGGGTAAGTATAATTTTGTTGTGGGTGATAAAAGGTTTCATTCTTTTAGAATTAAGTCGCAAATTTATGATAAACATTGAGCTAGTCCTATTTTTTTTTAAAATTTCGTAATTAATCTCACATTCAGTTGCCTTGATGTTAAAAAATTAGGAATGGCAAATTTGATATTATTTACATCTGTTACCCATAAATAAGACACTGTGTTGTTTATATTAAGTAAGTTAAAAACCTCTGCATATACAATAAAAGATTTCAAATATTTATCAAGCAGCCTTGGTTTATGCCTGCTTTCTGGGTCTAATATATCTTTAGAAAAACCAATATCTAACCTTCTGTATGCAGGTATATTATAGGTTTGTTGGTACCGAGGCGAAGCTGGTGGTCCTGTTGGCAGCTTTGAACCATATAGCAAATTCATGTGTACTTTATAAGTTGGACTATTAAAAAGCCTATCCTGAAAAAATGCAGAAAAATTTACTCTTTGGTCTGTTGGCCGTTTTATAAAGCCCGGAAAAACAGTTTCTGTACCTCCATTAACATTGGTTTGGGTAAAAGAATCTCCTTCAATATCTTCCGCAGTTTTCATTATTGATAACCTAAAAGACGATTCTAAATCTTTCACAAATTCCCCGTTTATCCTAAAATCAATTCCTGTTGCGTAACCTTTTGCGGTTTGGTCTGCATAATACCTAACCCTTAAATTTTCTATATTGTAAGGCGTTAAGTTAAAAAGACTTTTATAATAGGCTTCAATTAAAAAATTAAGCTTTGTGCCTAAACCATCAAATGTTGCCTCTCTTCCTAAAATAAAATGTAAAGATTTTTGCGATTTTGAGTTTAAATTTAAACTGCCGTCAAAGTTTCTAGCTTCGCGGTAAAATGGGGGTTGCACATACAAACCGGTAGAAAACCTGTAAACTGTTTGCTCATGATTTTTAGGTGTATATGCAAAAACCATTCTTGGGCTTGGTATAAATTCTTTAGTATAGTTGTTGTAATTTAACCTTAACCCACCCGTAAAAGTTAATTGAGGCGTTAAATCTGTTGTATTTTGTACGTAAGCAGAATAACGTAAAGTGTTAACGCTGTTTGCAACATCAACAGATTGGGTAATCTGAAAATCTTGAAAATTATTTGGGATAGAAAAACCCGCCGAATCTATCAGTTCAAATTCTTTTAAATTATCAGCTACTTTATCATACTGAAACCTTAAGCCGCTTTCCCAAAAAGATTTTTTAGTGCTATAATTAAACTTTACTTCCGATGCAAAAACATCTGCCCGCAACTCATTTCTTCCAAAGGTTTGGTAAGCTCCAATTCCTCTGTTTGCTTTTATCTGACCAAAATTTCCGCCACCAAAATCATTATCTATTTCGTCAAAAACGTATTGTCCGTAAATATCAAAATTCTCTTTTTCGGTAATCAAAAACATCGAATTTATCCATTTTAAACTTGCATTTTTATTAAGCTGACTGTTTAATGTAACCGATGAAACAATATTGCTATATTCATCTTGTTCTTGCCCTTCATAATCAATGTTAAGCCTTAAAATTTGGTTTAAAGTACCAAACTCTGTTGTCCGAGATTCCGGCACCAAACCAAATTTACTGGTATTATAAACTCCAAAAAAACTAATGCTATTGTTTTTGTTTAACTGATAATTTAAAACTCCTTGCAAATCGTAAAACTGCGGATTGTAGGCACCAATTACTGGTTGCGCATTTAAAATGAATCTGTTTTGCTTGTTACGATAACCTACTGCTCCACTAATTTTTTTATGATTAAAAAAAGCTGTTGCAGATAAGCCATTAGTACCAATGCCAAGTGTATATTTTACAGAATCTGTTGTTTTGTATTGTACATCTAAAACAGATGATAACTTATCGCCATAACGCGGAGTAAAACCACCAGAAGAGAATTTAACATTAGAAACCAAATCAGGATTAATTAAACTTAAGCCTTCTTGTTGACCGTTTCTTACCAAATAAGGTTTATAAATCTCCACATCGTTAATGTAAATCAAGTTTTCGTCAAAATTACCACCTCTTACAGAGTATTGCGAACTTAATTCGTTATTGGTAGAAACACCGGGTAGCTGTTTTAAAATAGATTCAAAACTTTGAGAAATGTTAGGATTAGAAGTTGCTAATTTTGCATCAATCCTAATCATACCTGTATTTCTACTAATTTGGTCTTGTACTATTACTTGTTCTAAAGTTTGCAGATTTCTTTCTAAAACAAAGCTTAATTCATTAGGCTTTAAAGCCGATATTGTTACAGTTTCTTGCTTATCAAAATAACCAAGATTACTAAAAACAAAAGTATAATTACCTCCTTTTAAATTAAACTCAAAAGTACCGTCATTATTTGTAGTAGCGCTTAGTTTGGTGTCTTTAATAGAAACCCTAACACCTATTAGCTGCTCACTTTCTTCATTTTTAACTGTACCTTTTACCTTAAACAAATTTTGGGCATTTACTAAAGAAGGAAAAATTATAAAAAATAGAATTCTAAAGATCATATTTAGCACTTAGGCTGATAAAATATCTGGAGAAATATTTCTTAACTCGGCAATGGTATGCATAGGATTGCTTGAACCAAAAACGGCATTACCAGCAACTAAAACATTTGCACCTGCTTTTAACAAAGCCAAAGAATTATGAGTGTTTACGCCTCCATCTACTTCAATCATTAAATCAGGATTTAACTCGTTTGCCATAGCTTTAAGTTCTCTAATTTTTTGATAGCTATGTTCAATAAACTTCTGTCCGCCAAAGCCGGGGTTTACCGTCATAATTAAAACCATATCTAAGTCTGCTAAAATATCTTTAAGCAAAACTACAGGTGTGTGTGGGTTTAAAGCCACACCAGCTTTACAACCCAATTCTTTAACGGCTTGTATAGTACGGTGTAAATGTGTGCAAGCTTCGTAATGTACGGTAATAATATCTGCACCAACAGCTTTAAATTCTTTTAAATACCTATCAGGTTCAACAATCATTAAATGAACGTCCAAAGGTTTTTTGGCAAAATTTTTAACAGCCGCAATTACTGGGAAACCAAATGATATATTTGGAACAAATTGCCCATCCATAACATCAACATGTATCAATTCTGCTTCGCTTTTATTGAGCATTAGTATGTCTTCTTCAAGATTTGCAAAATTAGCCGATAGTATAGAAGGTGATATTATTGGTTTCATACCTCAAAGATAATAAATAAGCTTTCTTATGAAAATTATAAGTAAATACAATCATTAATCGTCTTTTTTAGATATATTTAGTCCATATTATATGAGACATATTTTAACCTATTTATTAATAGTTACAAGTTTTGTAGTAAAAGCGCAAACCTATACCGCAAGCGAGGTTTATGTCCATTTTTTTTCTCCAGCACCAATTGTGGATATTGAGGCAATAACAAACACAGCCAAAGTAAAATTAAACTTAGCAAAGAAGGATGTTGAGGTAGAGATTTTAATCAATTCTTTTACTTTTAAAAAGGCTTTAATGCAAACTCACTTTAACGAAAAGTATATAGAAAGTAATAAATACCCAACAGCTACTTTTAAAGGAAAGTTTAAAGATAAACTAGATTTGAACACCGATGGCGTTTATAAATTATCTTTAGATGGTCGTTTTAGCATTCACGGAGTTGAAAGAGCTAAGAATATTGACTGTATTGTAAGCGTAAAAGACAATAAAATATTTTTTGAAAGTAGTTTTAAACTCCTTAGCGCAAACTACAAAATTGAAGCACCTGATATTATCTACCGCAAAGTTGGGCAAGAAGTTGATGTTGACATAAAAGGGTATTTAAAAAAAGAAGATTAACTTTATTTATACACAATTTTTAGGTAATCAGATTAAAACCTGGTTCAATTTCTTCATCTAGCAACAACCTATCCATCCAATCTTCTGGTAAATCTTTTACAGATGCCTTAAGCTTATTTGCCCATTCTACTGCTAAATATTTTAAATCTGCGTGAGTATATCGTTGTTCTACTAATTGGTATGTACCAGATTTATAAATCACAATATCTACCGGATACCCCACGTCACTTGCAGAAACTCTGGTTGAATCAAATGATAAAAACCCAGTTTTAAGTGCATAACGTAAAGTAGATTCGTAAGTTAAGGCTCTATTTAGTATGGGTTGTCCGTAACCTGTATTTCCAATAATAGCAAAAGGGGTAGCCTCTCCTATTTCTATCCAATTACCTTGTGGGTATAACATAAAAAGCTTATGTGTTTCATCATCAGCTAATTGACCTCCTACTATGGTATGCAAATCAAAATACAAACCCGATGATGCCAATGCTTCTTTATCTTCTTTTGAAACTCTTTTTAATTGGTCTCCAAATGCATTAACTGCTTTGTAGAGTTTATTAAAAGTAAATTCCTTTTCAGAAAGCTCTTCTTCAAAATAGGTAACCGTTTTATCTCTAACAGAACGTAAGCCCGATGTCATCACAAAAAAACTGTTTTTACCAATTTGGTGTGTACTTATTTTCTTTGATGTGGTGCTGTTTGTGCCAGATGTAATTCTGGTATCTGCAATTGCTACCAATCCCGTTCTCACTTTTATTCCTAAACAAAAAGTCATTTTAATAATGTTTTGCTACAAACATATAAAATTAAGTTTCATAATGTTAACTATTAAATTAAAAATCCGCTTAAAATTATTACATTATACTCATTAAAAATTTTAAAATCTTCAATTTATGTTTCAGATTTTTTAGATTAAAAATTGAGCAACAAAAAACTTTAAATCAAATTCATTTATCAAAAAAAGAAAGAAAATTTGTTATACTGATAATAAATAATCAAAATAATTTGAAAATTCATTAATTTATTAGCTATTTACATACAAAATCAAAAAGCATATTTTTTTGCAAACAACCGCAAAATAAAATAGAAAACATTTACAATTACACATTATGGCTATACATGCAGCAATAAAACATAGTACAGGTTACAAATACAATAAGCCTATAGCTGTGTCTCCACAGGTGATCAGATTAAGGCCTGCTCCTCATGCTCGTACGCCGATATTAGCATATTCGCTAAGAATAACGCCCGAAAATCATTTCATAAATTGGCAACAAGACCCTTTTGGCAATTATTTGGCTCGCGTAGTTTTTCCTGATAAAATAACAGAGTTTAAGGTTGATGTTGAAGTAGTTGCAGAAATGAAAGTGATTAATCCTTTCGATTTCTTTTTAGAAAAGTATGCACAAAAATTCCCTTTTACTTATGATGAGGCTCTACAAAAGGAACTAGCACCTTACTTTGAAATTAACGACGATAGTAAAACCCTAAATAAATGGGTTGAAGATATTAAGCAGTTTTATAACCAAAGTACCATTGATTTTTTGGTAGCCGTAAACGCAAAACTATACAGAGATGTAAATTACACCATCCGTTTAGAGCCGGGCATACAAACGCCAGAAGAAACTTTAATAAAAGCTTTAGGCTCTTGCCGAGATTCTGCTTGGGTTTTGGCACAAGCTTTAAGAAAAATAGGCTTAGCAACTCGTTTTGTATCAGGCTATTTAATACAGTTGAAACCAGATAAAAAATCCATAGATGGGGCATCTGGACCAGAAGAAGATTTTACAGATTTACACGCTTGGTGCGAAGTTTTTATACCGGGTGCTGGCTGGGTAGGTTTAGATGCAACCTCAGGTTTATTTGCTGGCGAAGGTCATATTCCGCTTTGCTGCACTCCTAGCCCTTCTAGTGCGTCGCCAATTACCGGTTTTACAGAACCTGCCGAAGTTGAGTTCAGTTTTGCCAATAATGTGTATCGCATACATGAAGACCCACGAGTAACTAAACCCTATTCTGATGAGGAATGGCAAAAAATTTACAGTCTTGGTGCACAGGTAGAGCAAGAATTTACAGCACAAGATGTTAGGTTAACCATGGGTGGCGAACCCACTTTTGTATCTAAAAGTGATATGGAAAGTGAGCAATGGAATACAGATGCCGATGGTGAAGAAAAGAGAATTAAAGCGTATCAGTTAGCGCAAAACCTAAATCAATCTTTTGCAGAAGGTAAGGGATTGATACATATTGGACAAGGGAAATGGTATCCTGGTGAAGCTTTGCCACGTTGGCAATACGGAATTTACTGGCGTAAAGACGATTTTCCTATTACATGTAAACCAGATGTTTATGGCAACCCTAACTTAGATTATAATTATAGTTTTCAAAATGCAGAGCAATTATTAAAAGCTGTATCTGCAAAATTAAAACTGAATGAAAATTATATTCAGCCAGCTTATGAAGATGTTTATTATTATTTATGGCAAGAAGATAAACTCCCAATCAACATAAATCCGTTAAGGGTAAACTTAAATGATTCTGCAGAGCGTAATACCCTTTCTACAGTTTTACAAAACGGATTGAACAACCCTATTGGCTTTGTTTTGCCTTTAGAATGGAACTTTGAGATTGGCAATTGGTTAAGTTGTGCTTGGGAATTTAGGCAAAAACAATTATTTTTAATCCCCGGAAACTCGCCAATGGGTTTAAGGTTACCGTTAAAATCTTTACCACAAATGGTGGCTTCACAAAGAGACCAAGAAGTTGAACGCAGCCCTTTTGAAACTTTAGAAAACTTACCAAATTACCACCAAACTATTCATACTGATAAAATTGAAGCTTCAAACTTAGATGATATCCCAAAAGATTGGCTTTACCCAAAAGAATATGATACACCTGAGGAAGATGAAAAAGAAGGCGACTTTTTTGTAGTTAAAAAGAAAAAAACAGAAAAAGATGGTTTTGAGCCTGAATTTAGAACTAAGACTGTAAAAACAGCTTTAGGAATTGAGGCCAGAGAGGGTAAGTTGTTTGTGTTTTTTCCGCCTTTAAAACATATTGAACAATATTTAGAGTTACTAGCTATCATTGAAGATGCTGCAGCTAAACTTTCTTTGAAAATTATTATTGAAGGTTATAATCCACCAAGCGATAATAGGATTGAAAAATTGGTGGTTACACCAGACCCTGGAGTTGTTGAAGTAAACATTCAGCCTGCAAAAACTTGGGATGAAGTACTAAATAATTATAGAATACTGTTTGATAGTGCCAATAAAGTTGGATTGGGTACTGAGAAATTTATGCTTGATGGAAGGCATATCGGCTCTGGCGGCGGTCATCATATTACTTTAGGAGGCACAACTCCGGCTGATAGCCCAATTTTAAGAAGACCAGATATTTTAAAAAGCTTTTTGATTTTTTGGCAAAACCACCCAGGTTTATCCTACTTATTTTCTACTGCCTTTATTGGCCCTACAAGTCAGGCACCACGTATAGATGAAGGGATGCCTGATAAGTTATACGAACTAGAAATTGCACTAAACCAAATTAAAAAAGGCGAAGAGACTCCATTTTGGCTAACAGACAGACTTTTAAGACATTTATTAACTGATATTACAGGAAATACGCATAGAGCTGAGTTTTGTATAGATAAACTTTACTCACCAGATTCGCAAACCGGCAGATTAGGAATTTTAGAGTTTAGAGCTTTTGAAATGCCACCTGATGAAAGAATGTGTTTAGTACAACTATTATTAGTACGTACCCTTTTTGCATGGTTTTGGAAAAAACCTTACGAAAACAAACTCATACGTTGGGGAACCGAGCTGCATGATAAATTTATGTTGCACCACTACATCAAAGAAGATTTATTGGATATTTGCGACCAAATGAAGCAAGATGGCTACGATTTTAACCCCGAATGGTTAGAACCATTTTTTGAATTTAGATTTCCGATGGTGGGTGCCATACAACAAAAAGGAATTGATTTATTATTGAGAACCGGAATTGAACCTTGGCAAGTGCTGGGCGAAGAAATGTCGAGCTCTGGTACTGCCCGCTTTGTAGATTCTTCTGTAGAACGTATTGAGGTAAAAGTGAATGGCATTAATGAAGAACGTTATGCTATTTTATGTAACCAAATGCGTATTCCGTTAAGAAGTACCGGCAAAAACGAAGAGTTTGTGGCTGGTATTAGGTATAAAGCTTGGGCACCACCTTCTGCATTGCATCCTACTTTACCTGTTGATGTTCCTTTAGTTTTTGATATTTACGATTTATGGAATAAAAAATCTATTGGAGGTTGCACCTATCATATAGCACACCCCGGTGGCAGAAGTTATGATACTTACCCAGTTAATTCCTACGAAGCAGAAGCCCGAAGAGAAAGTAGGTTCTTTAATTTTGGACATACACAAGGTGATGCCATTAACACAGTAGAAACCGTAAATCAAGATTTTAGTGCTGGTTACAGATATGTTAATCCAGAATATTCTACAAATATCACTAGTGTACCAGAGTTAAAAGTGGAAGCTGATAAAGAATTTCCTTATACTTTCGATTTAAGAAAAAAGAGGAAGTAGATTTAATATTTTTTAGATATTTAAACAGAGCTAATTGTGAAAATCAGCTCTGTTTTTTTGTGCTTTTTTTATAAAACAGATTTATAAATATTTTTTTTAAGTATTTTAGATCACCCCAACTCTGTGATCTCCGAGTTCTCCGCAGTTAAAAAAATAGCTCCGCTTTTTTTCCCGCAGATTTCGCCGATTTAAGCAGATCTTTTTTAAATGTAGCACTTAATAAAACAACCAACTTTGTGTCCGCTGTGAAAAAACTCCGTTACCTCCGTGGTTAAAAACAAAACAAAAAAAGCCGAGCATTACGCTCAGCTTTCTCAAATATTTATAGAAAATCTTACAATTTCGAATTTACTTCTAAGCAATTCAAATCAGCAAAAGCATCAGTTAATCTTTTAACAAACTGCTCCTCACCTTTTCTCAACCAAACTCTTGGATCGTAATATTTTTTGTTTGGAGAATCATCACCATCTGGGCTACCAATTTGCGCTTGTAAATAAGCTTCTTTTGATTTATAGTAATTTAATACCCCTTCCCACATTGCCCACTGCATATCAGTATCAATGTTCATTTTAATTGCTCCGTAAGAAATCGCTTCTCTTATTTCTTCTTGTGAAGAACCAGAACCACCATGAAAAACAAAGTTAATTGGTTTAGCCGCAGTTAAAGCAAATTTCTCTTTTACGTATTCCTGAGAGTTGTGTAAAATAACTGGTTGCAACTTCACATTTCCTGGCTTGTAAACGCCATGTACGTTACCAAAAGCAGCTGCAATTGTGAATTTGTCGCTTACCTTACTTAACTCTTCGTAAGCATAAGAAACCTCTTCTGGTTGGGTATATAATTTTGAAGAATCTACTTCGGTATTATCTACACCATCTTCTTCTCCACCTGTAACACCTAATTCAATTTCTAATGTCATACCCATTTTGCTCATACGCTCAAGGTAAGTTTTACAAATTTCTATATTTTCTTCAATTGGCTCTTCAGATAAGTCTATCATGTGAGAAGAGAAAAGAGGAATACCATGTAAAGCGAAGTGTTTCTCACTAGCATCTAACAATCCATCTATCCAAGGCAATAATTTTTTCGAACAATGGTCTGTATGCAAAATTACAGCAACGCCGTAATGTTCTGCTAGTAAATGTACGTGTTGAGCAGCAGAAATAGCACCTAAAATACAAGCTTGTAATTTATCGTTTGGTAATGATTTACCCGCATAAAACTGTGCGCCACCGTTAGATAGTTGCACAATTACTGGCGAATTAACCGCTTTTGCTGTTTCCAAAACTGCATTCAAAGAATCAGTTCCAATAATATTTACTGCGGGTAAAGCAAATTGCTCTGCTTTTGCAACTTCAAAAAGTTCTTGAACTTGGTCTCCTGTAATAACTCCTTTAAAATCTTTTAAACTCATTTTATTTATTATTTCTTAGGCTCGAAGTTAAAAAAAATATTTGAAGCAATAATAATCAGTTCAAAATAAACAACTAAGCTGTTTTTAAAACGATAGCAAACAGATACTATAACTATTTCATCAAAATTTTGTTTCTTTGTAGCCACACTAATTCAAAATATGGCTTGGTTTAAAAGAAATACAAAAGGCATTTCTACTTCTACAGAGGATAAAAAAGAAGCCCCAGATGGAGTATGGAATAAATGTCCAAACTGTAAAAAGGCTTTACATTACTCAGAACAAGTAGAAAATAAATACGTTTGTCAATATTGCAATTATCATTTAAGAGTAGGCTCTAAAGAGTATTTTGAAGTACTTTTTGATAATAATTCTTTTGTTGAATTATTTGGCAACCTTACTTCAGGAGATCCATTAAATTTTACCGATTCTAAATCGTACCCAGAAAGATTAGCAGAATCTTACAAAAAAACAGGCTTAAAAGACGCCTTAAGAGCTGCACATGGCCAAATTGATGGTCAAGATTTGGTAATAGCCTGTATGGACTTTAGCTTTATAGGTGGTTCTATGGGTTCTGTTGTTGGAGAAAAAATTGCAAGAAGTATAGATTACTCTATCAAACATAAAATTCCGTTTTTGATGATTTCAAAATCTGGCGGTGCAAGAATGATGGAAGCCGCATTTTCTTTAATGCAAATGGCTAAAACTTCGGCAAAATTAGCTTTGTTATCTCAAGCTAAAATTCCTTACATTTCCTTACTAACAGACCCAACAACTGGTGGTGTAACAGCTTCTTACGCCATGTTGGGAGATATTAATATTGCCGAACCAGGCGCTTTAATTGGTTTTGCCGGCCCTAGAGTAATAAAAGAAACCATAAAGAAAGATTTACCAAAAGGTTTTCAAACATCTGAATTTGTTTTAGAACATGGTTTTCTAGATTTTATTGTTGATAGAAGAGAGATGAAAAATAAATTAGCATCGTTTATAAGAATGATGAATAATTAATGGTAAACAGTAATTAAAATATCAAACAAGCTTCTTTATCAAGAGGCTTGTTTTGCTTAAAGACAAATTAAAATAAATTAAAACATCCTATTAAAAACAACCGGAACAATGTTTTCTTTTATTGAATAACGAAATATAAATCAGCTTTAATGCGTTAAAATTTGGGATACAACATATAATATCCTTTATTTGCGATAAAATCTAATACTTAATGGCAAAAAACTTACTAATTGTAGAATCACCCGCTAAAGCTAAAACCATTGAAGGTTATTTAGGAAAAGACTTTTTGGTAAAATCAAGTTACGGGCATATTCGTGATTTAAAGAAAGATGATAGCGCTATTGAGGTAGATAATGGCTTTAAACAGCATTACGAAATATCTGCTGATAAGAAAACTTTAGTTGCCGAATTAAAGAAATTAGCAAAAGCTGCAGAAACTGTATGGTTAGCATCCGACGAGGACCGCGAGGGAGAAGCCATATCTTGGCACTTATTTGAGTCTTTAGGCTTAAAAGAAGAAAACACAAAGCGTATTGTTTTTCACGAGATTACAAAACCTGCAATATTAAAAGCGATTGATAATCCGCGTAAAATAAACTACGATTTAGTTAATGCACAACAAGCTCGTAGAGTTTTAGATAGATTAGTAGGTTTTGAACTTTCGCCAGTTTTATGGAAAAAAGTAAAACCATCTTTATCTGCCGGCCGTGTGCAATCTGTGGCAGTAAGGTTAATTGTTGATAGAGAAAGAGAAGTTAATGCTTTTGAAAGTGTTGCTGCTTACAGAGTTGTAGCAATTTTCTCTACAGATAAAAAAGAATTATTTAAAGCAGAATTACCGGGCAAATTTGATAAAGAAGCCGATGCACAAAAATTTTTAGAAGATTGTGTAAATGCTGATTTTAAAATAAACGCTTTAGATACCAAACCCTTAAAAAGAAATCCGGCTGCGCCTTTTACTACTTCTACACTACAACAAGAAGCAAGTAGAAAATTAGGTTTTTCTGTTTCTCGCACCATGACGGTTGCACAAAAACTTTATGAAACAGGAAAAATAACCTACATGCGTACAGATTCTGTTAATTTATCAGAAACTGCAAGAGACGGAGCTGCTCAAGAAATTAAATCGGCTTATGGCCAAAAATATTTAGAGCCACGTACCTTTAAAACAAAATCTGCTGGCGCACAAGAAGCTCACGAAGCCATCAGACCTACTCATTTTGAATGGCATACCTTAACCGATGGTGATTCTTCTGAGAAACGTTTGTACGAGTTAATTTGGAAAAGAGCTATCGCATCACAAATGAGTGAAGCGATTATAGAAAAAACTACTGCTAAAATTGGCATCAGTACCAGAAAAGAAGAATTAACTGCAAACGGTGAAGTAATTAAGTTTGATGGTTTCTTAAAAGTTTATATGGAGGATGAAGATGAAGAATCTGACGCTCATTTAGACGATAAATCTGATAATGCCATACTTCCGCCGTTAAGCCAAGGACAAAAATTAAATCTTTTTGAACTAAATGCTACCGAACGTTTTAGCAGGCCACCAGCAAGATACAGCGAAGCTGCCTTGGTTAAAAAATTAGAAGAATTAGGTATTGGAAGGCCATCAACCTACGCTCCCACTATTTCCACAGTCCAAAACCGTGGTTATGTGGTTAAAGAAGAAAGAGATGGTAAAAAAAGAGATTACCAATTAATTAGCCTTAAAAACGGTCAAATAAATAAAATCACAAAATCTGAAATTACTGGTGCCGAAAAAGGAAAACTTTTCCCTACAGATATTGGTGCCGTAGTGAATGATTTTTTGGTAGAGCATTTTAAAGGAATTGTTGATTTTCATTTTACAGCTAACGTAGAAAAAGAGTTTGATGAAATAGCGCAAGGCTTAAAAGAGTGGACTACCATGTTAAAAAACTTTTACCAACCTTTTCATTTAGAGGTAGAAGATACACTTTTAAATGCTGATAGAGCAAGTGGTGAACGTTTATTAGGTATTGACCCAAATTCTGGCAAGAATGTATATACCAGAGTAGGCAAGTTTGGCCCTATGGTGCAAATTGGTGAAGCTGATGACGAAGAAAAACCAACTTATGCAAGCTTGTTAAAGTCACAATCTATAGAATCTATAGTTTTAGAAGATGCTTTAGAATTATTTAAACTTCCTTTTAGTTTAGATAGCTACCAAGATAAAGAAGTTTCTGTGGGCATTGGAAGGTTTGGGCCTTACGTTAAATGGGGAGAAACTTATATCTCTATCCCTAAAAACGAAAATGCTTTAGAGGTTGATAATAAAAGAGCACAAGAAATTATTGAAGAAAAAATTGAAGCTGATGCACCGGTTGCAAGCTATAAAGGCGAACCAGTAACTAAAGGAAGAGGCAGGTTTGGACCTTTCTTGAAATGGAAAGACCTATTTATTAATGTACCTGTCCGTTATAATTTTGAAAATTTAAGCAAAGCAGAAATTGATGAATTAATTGCTGCAAAAGTTGAAAAAGAGGCAAACCGCTACATTCAACAGTGGGAAAAAGAAAAAATTGCGGTTGAAAACGGTAGATGGGGCCCTTTTATTAGATTTGGAAAGCAGATGCTTAAGTTGGGTAAAAACCCGGCAAGTGGAGAGAAATATACGCCAGAAGATTTAAGCTTAATTTCTTTAGATGATGTTAAAAAACTAATAACAGACCAAATACCTGATGCATTTGAAGTAAAAGCTAAGAAAACTGCTACCAAGAAAGCTCCAGCCAAAAAAGCAGTAGCAAAAAAGAAATAGTTGATTTTTAAAAAACGTTTTTAAATAAGATGAAGAAAGATATTCCGGATAATATTGTAGAAGATATTGCAATGGCGGTAGTTTTAGAAAATGAAACCCCAGAAGCAAAAGTTTGGAATGTTTACATTATTAATTTAAAAGAAGTTGCCATAGAAACTGTTTTAATAACATCTACAGGTTATGGCTTACTAAATGGCGATGAAATTAAAACATCTACATTAAGGCATAGAAAAGATAAAATTGAAGCTCATTCTTTTGTTAAAATTGAAGCTATAGACGAACAAGTTTTTGGTTTAAATAACGAATATTTGTTAAGCTATTTTATTGGTACAGAAATATTTGACAAGAAATTTATTTTTTTACCCGAAAGTATTATTGAATCAAACCTTAGTAAAGTTCCGCTTGTAAATAAACCTGGCGTTGTGATAGGGAAATAATTTTTTTAAATTAATTTATCAAATTGGACCATCTAGAGCATTAAAAACCTATCCTAAAAACACGTTAAAACAATCTGTTTTCTTCTTATAAATAGAAATTAAATTATTGGAATAGCACATGAACACCGAGAATCAAAAATTAGAACAAACTTTTAGATGGTTTGGCCCTGCGGATGAAGTTACATTGGCAGATATTGTACAAACTGGGGCTACCGGTATTGTAACAGCTTTACACCAAATACCAAGTGGAGAAATTTGGACCGAAGCTGACATTCTGGGGCGAAAAAAATTGATAGAAGACGCAGGCTTAAAATGGTCTGTGGTAGAAAGTGTGAATATCCACGAAAGTATTAAAACTGGTACTACCGACCGTGATTTATATATTGAGCGTTACAATACAACAATTAAAAACTTATCAAAAGCGGGCATTAAAGTAATTTGCTACAATTTTATGCCAGTTTTAGATTGGACAAGAACGCATTTATGTTTTAACTTACCAGATAAAGCCATTGCTTTACGTTACGATGCCATTGCTTTGGCAGCATTTGACTTATACATTTTAAAACGCCCGAAGGCTTTTGAAGAGTTTAGTGTCGACGTACAAGAAAAAGCTAAAACTTATTTGGCTCAATTAAAAACGGATGAAATAAAGCTTTTAACCGAAACTATTATGGCTGGTTTGCCAGGAACGGATGAGGTTTTTACCATCCCAGAATTTAATGAGCATTTAGAAAAATACAGCAAAGTTGGAAAAACAGAATTACGTGAAAACTTAGCGTATTTTTTAAAAGGAATTATTCCAACTGCCGAAGAAGAAGGTGTGAAAATGTGTATCCACCCAGATGATCCACCTTTCCCTATTTTAGGTTTACCACGCATTGTTTGTGATGAGGATGATTTGCAGTTTATTGTAAAAGCTGTTGATTCTGACAGTAACGGAATTACTTTTTGTACTGGTTCTTTAGGTGCAAACCCAGCAAGCAATTTACCTGCAATGATTGAACGGTTAGGCAATAAAGTACATTTTTGGCATTTGCGAAACGTACAACGTGAAGAAAACGGCAGTTTTTACGAAGCGCCCCATTTAGAAGGCAGTAACAGCATGTATGAGATAATGAAAGCTGTAGTTGCAGAGCAAGAAAAAAGAGCTATATCTGGCAAAGGAATAGTAAATATACCTATGCGACCAGATCATGGTCATTTAATTTTGGATGATGTAAATAGAAATACTTACCCAGGTTATTCTGTAATTGGCAGGCTTAAAGGCTTGGCAGAATTACGGGGTTTGGAAATGGGAATTAGAGGATATTAATTTGTTTTAGCAGGGGCTTCTAAACATTAGAAACCCCTGCGGAAAATGATCTGTTTTGTTTAAACTTATTACAATACTGCCATTAATAATCGAAAATTTCATTAAATTAAATGATGCTAGGTTTTTAGATTGATAGCTAACACATTTTTAATCCTCTTTTTTGTACCCCTCATAATAATACGACTGTTCAATACCTTTAAATATTATTTCTCTGTTATTGATTTCTTCTGTTAAATGTGCAAAAAGTAAGGTTCTTAACTCTAAAGTATTAATTGGGCTTCGTTCCATTGCTTGTAAATAAAGTTGTTTATCAATGAACTGCCAGTTTACAACCTTTTTTATTCTTTTTTTTAAAAGCATATCTAACCATATTCGCATAGTTCGTCCATTGCCTTCCATAAAAGGATGAGCAATATTCATCTCTACATATTTTTCAATAATTTCTTCAAAAGTGCATTCAGGCATTTGTTCTACAACCAACAAAGCTTCTTTAAGATATAAAGCAGTTGCAAATCTAAATCCACCTTTTGAAATATTATGATTACGAACCTTTCCTGCAAAATCATAAAGCCCATCAAATAAGTATTTGTGTATCTCTTGCAATCCATTTGTTGTTCCGGTTTCTATTTTTTCTATATCACCAGAATCAAATAATTGATATGCTTTTTCTATACTTTCTTTATCAATATTTTTCATGTGTTTTAAAGAGTTTAAATGTTTTGAAGAATTTTATTTCTTATTCCTTTTTCAGTATTTTAATAAATCTTCTTTATTAACCGCGAATTTAGAGCCTGTTTAAATTTGTATTGTAAAAATGTTTATAGATTATTAGATAAATTTTAAACAGGCTCTTAGATTCAAAAACTTAAATTTACTAATACATTGTATAAATAATATTTAACTTTTTTATAAAGCATATCTAAGACATGATTTAGTGAATATTGAATAAATTTTAAAGAATAAATTTTGTTGTTTATGCTATCTACTGAAATAATTTGATCTAAACTAAAATCAAAAAATGGTTTTTCTTCAATTGTAATAGAATAAGTAATAGTCTTATATGTATGGTTTAGAAATCTTTTTTAATTAATAGTGGTAATAACAAGCAAAAAAATAAATTCCATTTTATATGATATAAACTGCCCATCTGATATTTAACCTCACTCTTATATAGGTAAGAATTAAACCTCCAGAAAGTTGACTCAGCAAAATAAATGGAGTCGGAAGGTTTCTTTAAAAAAGAAATTAAATCGATAAATGTTTTTTCAATCATCCAAATCCTTAATTAAAAGAAATAGAGAGTTAACCTATCTTCTGTCTCACAGCCTCATACAAAATAACTCCGGCAGAAACCGAAACATTTAAAGAAGCAATTTCGCCAACCATTGGTATTTTGGTTAAATAATCACAATTACGCATCAATTCAAAAGAAATTCCTTCATCTTCTGCACCCATTATAATACAAGTTGGTGCGGTATAATCTGGTTTATAAATTAAATCGTCGGTTTTTTCTGTACAACCAACAATTTGCAATCCAGAATCCTTTAAAAATCTTAGAACTTGTAATAAGCTATCGTGGCGACAAATTGGAATTTTATACAATGCACCCGCAGATGTTTTAACCGCATCTGGATTTACCTGTGCTGCACCTTTTTTAGGGACAACAATAGCATGTACGCCTGTACACTCGGCAGTTCGGACAATTGCACCAAAGTTTCTTACATCAGTAACACCATCCAAAATTAAAATTAATGGTACTTCACCTTTTTCGTAAACAATTGGGATAATATCTTCTATTTTTTGATAGGTTATAGGAGAAATAAAAGCAATTACACCTTGGTGGTTTTTAGCAGTTATTCTATTTAATTTTTCTATGGGTACCTGCTGCGATGGAATATCATGCGTTCTTAACAAAGTTTTAAGCTCAGAAATTAAGCCGCCAACCAATCCTTTTTGTATAAATAAAGACTCAATATCTTTACCAGAATTAATAGCTTCAATTACCGCTCTAATACCAAAAATCATCTGGTTTACTTCTCTTGGCTCGTCTTTAAATCTTCTTTCTATCATAGCGCTGCAATTTAAGCAAAAACTGTTTCTGTTGCTTAAGAAAAATATACTAAATACCAATAGCTTTATGTTTATTAACAAGCCGTATTTTTATTAACATACCATTTAAAGCTTTCAAAAGCATAAATTTGAATATTACAAACACTTTGTTAACAGTTGTTGTTGATAATTAGACGACTAAATGCCCTCTAATAAAATCGAATTTTAATGAGCTAAGATTGCTGTTTATAACTCTTCAATTATCTACATATTTTTTCTATATTTTTGTATTTATGAGTTTTGATGCTGACAATAATAAAACAGGTTTATCTAAAGACAAAAGAAGCAGACTAACCAGTATGGTTTCTGGCTTGGGTAAATTACCGCCCCAAGCTTTAGACTTAGAAGAAGCTGTTTTAGGCGCACTAATGCTAGAAAAAGATGCGCTTTCTGCGGTTATTGATATTTTAAAGCCCGAATTATTTTACAAAGACGCACATCAAAAAATATTCAAATCTATCCAAACACTTTTTACTGCATCATCACCAGTTGATATTTTAACGGTATCGGCACAATTAAGGCAAGATGGTGATTTAGAGATGATTGGTGGAGCTTTTTACATTACGGAATTAACTAACCGAGTTGCCTCTGCTGCAAATATTGAATATCATGCTCGTATCATTTCACAAAAATTTATTCAACGCGAATTAATACGTATTTCTACAGATATCATCAACCAATCTTACGAAGACACCAGTGACGTTTTTGAATTGTTAGATTATGCCGAAAAAAACCTCTACGATATTGCTCAAAACAATTTAAGAAGAGATTCGCGTAAGATGGACGACATTGTTAAGGAATCTTTAAAAATGTTAGAATCTTTAAGAGGTAAAGATGATACTTTAACTGGTGTGCCATCTGGTTTTACAGCATTAGATAGGGTTACAAACGGTTGGCAAAAATCTGATTTAATTATTATAGCTGCCCGCCCAGCGATGGGAAAAACCGCCTTTGTATTAACCTGTGCCCGTAATGCTGCAGTGCAGTTTAACAAGCCAGTTGTTGTGTTTTCATTAGAGATGTCTTCTGTGCAGTTAACCAATCGTTTAATTTCTGGAGAAGCAGAAATTGAGCAAGAAAAAATAAGAAAAGGACAATTAGAAGATTGGGAATGGCATAAATTAACCTCTAAAATTGGTAATTTAAGTGATGCACCTTTAATTATTGATGATACTCCCGCACTTAATGTTTTTGAGTTCAGAGCTAAATGCCGAAGGTTAAAAGCGCAGTATGATATTCAAATGATTATTATTGATTATTTGCAATTGATGCAGGGTAAAGCCGACGGAAAAGGCGGAGGTGGTGGCGCTGGAAGTCGTGAGCAGGAGATTTCTAGTATTTCTAGAGCGCTTAAGCAAGTTGCAAAAGAATTAAATGTACCTGTTATTGCGCTTTCGCAGTTAAGTAGAGCGGTAGAAAACAGACCTGGTGGCTCAAAAAAACCAATGCTTTCCGATTTAAGGGAATCTGGAGCGATTGAGCAAGATGCGGATATGGTATTGTTTTTATACCGTCCAGAATATTATGGTTTAGACCAAGATGAAAACGGAAACCCAACAGCGGGTGTTGGTGAGGTAATTATTGCTAAACACAGAAATGGTGAAACCTGTACAGTACCACTAAGATTTGTTGGTAAATATGTGAAGTTTACCGATTTAGAAGATAATTTTGGCGGCATTAGTGCATCAGAAAATTCAGCAGCAGATCCTTTCTCAAGTTTAGGTCCTTCTTCTCAATTTGAGAGCATTACTCTTAAACCTAAAAACTGGGATAATGATGATGATGACCCACCGTTTTAAATAAATTTATAATCGTTTAAAAAAGTTCTTTTGTTTTGATACGGAAGAACTTTTTTGGTTTTAGGGAGATTTAAAATGGTTTAATTTCATATATTTAAAAGAACAATTAAGGTTTTTGTTTACATATAATTTTCATCTTCTTCTACTAAATAATTGAGCAATTAATGGAAATCAAACAAAGTCTATTTCAACAAATAAAAAGCATCATTGCTACAGCAAAAGATAGAGCTATCCGTTCAGTAGATTCTGAAAGAATGTTGATGTATTGGCAAATTGGAAAAGTAATTTTTGAGGAAGAGCAACAAGGTAAAGACAGAGCTGAGTACGGAAAACACTTACTAAAGTCAATTTCTGACGAGTTTCAGCCTCAATTTGGAACAGGATTTTCGGTTAGACAGCTGGAAAGAAACCGTCAGTTTTACCGCACATTTCCAATTGCGTCCGCACTGCGGACGCAATTCAGTTGGACACATTATAAAATACTCCTAAGTATAGATAATCAGGATAAAAGAGAATTTTACATTGCAGAAACTGATAAAAATAACTGGAAAGCAAGACAATTGGAAAGACAGATTAACAGTCAACTTTTTGAAAGATTATTACTTAGCAACGACGTAAAAGCAGTTTTAGCTGTAGCCAGAGCAGAAAAACCACCAAGTGATGCCAAAGAAATCATCAAGGATCCAATGATATTAGAATTTCTGGGTTTAAGAAGAGATGCCGCATATTATGAAAAGGATTTAGAAACATCTATAATAACTCACTTACACGATTTTTTACTTGAAATTGGCAATGGATTTTCATTTGTTGCCCGTCAAAAGCGAATTCACTTAGACGGAGACGAATTCTTTATTGACCTTGTTTTTTATAACCGTTTATTGCAATGCTTTGTAATTATTGAAATTAAAACAGCAAAGCTAAAACACGAAGATATTGGACAATTACAAATGTATGTAAATTATTACGACCGATTTGAAAAGCAAGATTTTGAGAACCCCACTATTGGCATTTTACTTTGTGCAGATAAAAATGACGCCGTTGTAAAAATAACATTACCAGAAAATAATAAAACAATTATAGCAAGTAAATATCGACTTTATTTACCTACGGAACAACAACTGATAGAAGAAGTAAAATTCATTGTTAATAGTTAGAATAAAAGAATCATTAATTTTAATGCTAAAATTAAAACAACAAATCATCATGCTAAAAAAACTCATCCCGGCAATTATCATCACATTAACCTTAAACGCTTGCTCAAATAAAATTAATCAAACCCAAATACTTAACGATTTAAAAGAAATTTCTAGCGACAAGTACGAAGGCAGAGCTACAGGCACTAAAGGCGGAGCATTGGCCGCTAGATTTATTACAGATAGATTCCAATCTTTAGGTTTACAAGCATTTACAAAAGACTATGAAATGCCATTTAGCTTCAAAACAAGAAAGGGAGAAGAAATAAATGGCAAAAACATTATTGGTTTTATAAAAGGTAAATCTGAAAAAGCAATTGTTATATCGGCACATTATGACCATTTAGGGATTAAAAATGGCGTAATTTATAACGGAGCAGATGATGATGCTTCTGGCATAAGTGCCATTTTAGCTTATGCAGCCTATTTTAGTAAAAACAAGCCGGAGCACACTTTAATTTTTGCAGCTTTTGATGCTGAGGAAATGGGTTTAACCGGCTCTAAAAAATTTGTAGAAAACCCACCTGTAGATTTAGAAAACATTAGTTTAAACATTAATTTAGACATGATAGGCCGTAACGACAAAAATGAATTGTTTGCCTGCGGAACGTTTCACAATCCGCAATTAAAACCATTTATTTTTAGTAAAAACAACAAACCTAAAATAATTTTAGGGCATGATGACCCAAAACTTGGAAGTAATGATTGGACCAACCAAAGCAGGGTCAACGCATGAAAAAAGTAAAAAATCGTAGGGTTATTCACATAATGTTAGTTTCTGCTTA
>NZ_JBHULV010000053.1:57367-58326 GCF_042684645.1 Pedobacter alpinus | reverse complement strand
CGGGGAAACCTCCACAGTTACTTTAACAGGGACAGGCGGAACAGGAAATCTTCAATATAGCTTAGACGGCACAACATTCCAAGCAAGCAACACATTCGCAAACCTAACAGCAGGCACATACATATTCATTGTAAAAGACGAAAACAACTGCATCAAAACTTTTCCAATCAACCTAACAGAACCTGCATTATTAACTTTATCAGGAGCAAACACCCCAATTTTATGTAACGGCGAAACCTCCACTGTAACCTTAACCTCAACAGGCGGAACAGGAAATTTTCAATACAGCTTAGACGGCACAACATTCCAAGCAAGCAACACATTCGCCAATCTAACCGCTGGAGATTATACATTTACGGTAAAAGACGAAAACGACTGCATCAAAACTTTTCCAATCAACATTACAGAACCGACCTTATTAACTTTAACAGGAGCAAACACCCCAATTTTATGTAACGGCGAAACATCCACTGTAACTTTAACAGGGACAGGCGGAACAGGAAACCTTCAATTCAGTTTAGACGGCACAACATTCCTTGCGAACAATACATTTGCAAACCTAACAGCAGGCAATTATACATTTACGGTAAAAGACGAAAACAATTGCATCAAAACTTTTCCAATCAACATTACAGAACCTGCATTATTAACTTTATCAGGAGCGAACACGCCAATTTTATGTAACGGCGAAACTTCTACAGTAACTTTAACAGGGACAGGCGGCACCGGAAATCTTCAATACAGCTTAGACGGCACAACATTCCAAGCAAGCAACACATTCGCAAACCTAACAGCAGGCACATACATATTCATTGTAAAAGACGAAAACAACTGCATCAAAACTTTCCCGATTAGCCTAACAGAACCTGCATTATTAACTTTATCAGGAGCAAACACCCCAATTTTATGTAACGGCGAAACCTCCACTGTAACCTTAACCTCAACAGGCGGAACAGGAA
>NZ_JBHULV010000053.1:56730-57313 GCF_042684645.1 Pedobacter alpinus | reverse complement strand
ACGGTAAAAGACGAAAACAACTGCATCACGACGAAAACCTTAACGATAACAGAACCAACACCACTAACATTAGCAATAAGCAACACAACTATCAAATGCTTTGGCGAAACCTCCACTGTAACCTTAACCTCAACAGGCGGAACAGGAAATTTTCAATACAGCTTAGACGGCACAACATTCCAAGCAAGCAACACATTCGCCAACCTAGTTGCAGGCAATTACACTTTCACAGTAAAAGACGAAAACAATTGCATCAAAACTTTCCCAATCAATATTACAGAACCTGCATTATTAGCTTTAACAGGAGCAAACACACCAATTTTATGTAACGGCGAAACATCCACTGTAACTTTAACAGGGACAGGTGGAACAGGAAACCTTCAATACAGCTTAGACGGCACAACATTCCAAGCAAACAACACATTCGCCAACCTAACAGCAGGCACATGCATATTCACTGTAAAAGACGAAAACAATTGCATCAAAACTTTTCCAATCAACATTACAGAACCTGCATTATTAACTTTATCAGGAGCAAACACCCCAATTTTATGTAACGGCGAAACCTCCACTGTAACCTTAA
>NZ_JBHULV010000053.1:0-56687 GCF_042684645.1 Pedobacter alpinus | reverse complement strand
TCACGACGAAAACCTTAACGATAACAGAACCAACACCACTAACATTAGCAATAAGCAACACAACTATCAAATGCTTTGGTGAAACCTCCACTGTAACCTTAACCTCAACAGGCGGAACAGGAAACCTTCAATACAGCTTAGACGGCACAACATTCCTTGCGAACAACACATTCGCAAACCTAACAGCAGGCAATTATACATTTACGGTAAAAGACGAAAACAACTGCATCAAAACTTTCCCGATCAATATTACAGAACCCGCATTATTAACATTATCAGGAGCAAACACGCCAATTTTATGCAACGGAGAAACTTCTACCGTAACTTTAACAGCCAACGGTGGGACAGGAATAAAACAATTCAGCAAAGACGGAACAACATTCCAAGCGAGTGACACATTTGCAAACCTAGTTGCAGGCACTTATACATTCACTGTAAAAGACGAAAACAATTGCATCAAAACTTTCCCAATTAACCTAACAGAACCAGCCTTATTAACTTTATCAGGAGCAAACACGCCAATTTTATGTCATGGTGATTTATCCACTGTAACCTTAACCTCAACAGGCGGAACAGGAAACCTTCAATACAGCTTAGATGGCACAACATTCCTTGCGAACAATACATTTGCAAACCTAACAGCAGGCAATTATACATTTACGGTAAAAGACGAAAACAATTGCATCAAAACTTTTCCAATCAACATTATAGAACCGACTTTATTAACTTTAACAGGAGCGAATACGCCAATTTTATGTCATGGAGAAACCTCCACAGTAACTTTAACAGGGACAGGCGGCACCGAAAATCTTCAATACAGCTTAGACGGCACAACATTCCAAGCAAGCAATACATTCGCCAACCTAGTTGCAGGCAATTACACTTTCACTGTAAAAGACGAAAACAACTGCATCAAAACTTTCCCGATCAATATTACAGAACCCGCATTATTAACATTATCAGGAGCGAACACGCCAATTTTATGTAACGGCGAAACATCCACTGTAACTTTAACAGCCAACGGCGGAACAGGAAACCTTCAATTCAGTTTAGACGGCACAACATTCCTTGCGAACAATACATTTGCAAACCTAACAGCAGGCAATTATACATTTACGGTAAAAGACGAAAACAACTGCATCAAAACTTTCCCGATCAACATTACAGAACCCGCATTATTAACTTTATCAACCAACAACACCGCGATCAAATGCAAAGGTGAAACCTCAACGGTTACACTAACATCAACTGGAGGAACAGCAAACTACCAATACAGCAAAGACGGAACGACTTTTCAATCAAACAACACATTTGCCAACCTAACCGCTGGAGATTATACATTTACGGTAAAAGATGCGAATGACTGTATCACGACAAAAACCTTAACCATTGCAGAACCAGATAAAATAACTCTAGCAACAAGCAACACCGCTATCAAATGCTTCGGCGAAACATCAACGGTTACACTAACATCAACAGGCGGCACAGGAATTTACCAATACAGCAAAGATGGAGTTAACTTTCAAATCGGAAACACATTTACAAACTTACCAGCAGGAGTTTATACATTTACGGTAAAAGATGCGAATGATTGCTTCATGTCGAAAACCTTAACGATAACTGAACCAACACAACTAACTCTAGCAACAAACAACACAGCAATCAAGTGCAAAGGAGAAACATCAACGGTTAGTTTAACGTCAAAAGGTGGCACAGGAATTTACCAATACAGCAAAGATGGAGTTAACTTTCAAATCGGAAACACATTTACAAACTTACCAGCAGGAGTTTATACATTTACGGTAAAAGATGCGAATGATTGCATCACGACAAAAACACTAACTATTACAGAACCAAGTCAACCTTTATCAATCACAGAAACGCATCAAAACAACATCTGCTACACAGATAATAAAGGACAAATTAAAATTAGTGTATCTGGTGGAGTTTTACCTTATACCTATAATTGGAGTAACGGAGCAACTACAAAAGATCTCAGTAATTTACCTGCCGGAATTTACACCTTGGTTGTTACCGATAAAAACAATTGTTCAACTTCAATACAAGTCGAAATTTTACCATCGAAACTATTTTCTATTCAAGAAGAAATACAACAAATCAAATGTTTTGAAGAAAACATTGGCAGTATTTCTCTTCAATTAAGTGGCGGCCAAACTCCTTACACAGTTAAATGGAATAATGGTTTAATCGGAAACTCAATTACAAATTTAACAGCTGGTAATTATACTTATACAGCAACAGATGCTTATGGATGCTCAATTGTTAAAACAATAACCATCACTCAGCCACAAAAATTAACAGCGCAACTCACCATAAAAAATACAACCTGTAAATACTCTCCAGATGGTGCAATTTTTACTAAAGTTACTGGTGGCACTGCCCCTTACCGTTTCATTTGGAATAATACCGATAGAGGAGCTAATAGTTCTTTAATTAATATAAGTTTAGGGAAATATACTGTTACAGTTATTGATGCAAATAATTGTTCGGTACAATTATTTGGAGAAGTTTTGCCAGGTAACTGTGCGCCAAGTGCAGATAATGATAATTATAGAACCAGAGAAGATACTCCAATTATTATCAATACACCAGGAGTAATAATAAATGATATTGATCCCGATGATGACGATTTAAAAATTTCTTTAAGTTCTGCAAAAGATCCCGAAGGACAAGCAGGAACAGTGAACGGAACGAAATCGTTTTTTAGAACTAAAAACGGAACAGTTACATTAAACGATAATGGATCATTTACTTATACCCCAAACAAAAACTTTTTTGGGACAGAGTATTTTATTTACGAAGTTACCGATGGTAAATTAAGTTCAAATTTCGCACAAGTAACTATAGTTGTGGAAGAGGTAAATGATCCGCCAATTGCACAAAATGATAATTTTAATACTTTAGAAGATGCGCCAGTTAATGGTTCGGTTGCGCCAAATGATAATGATCCGGAAAATCAGGTTTTAAACTATACATTGGTGGATCAACCTTTAAACGGAACTTTAACATTTAATACTGATGGTACTTTTAACTATATCCCTTTAAAAGATTTTAACGGAACTGTTACTTTTACTTATCAAGTTTGCGACCCACGAGGTTTATGCGATCAAGCTGTGGCAACCATTATTATCAGTCCTGTAAATGACTCGCCAATTGCGTTAGATGATAAGTTTTCTTTACAACGCGGAGCTTCTATTAACCAAAAAGTAACCGAAAATGATGTTGACCCTGATGGTGATATATTACTGTTTACAGCTTTAACACAACCACAAAACGGGACTCTAATTTTTAATACAAACGGAACTTTTACCTATCAGCCAAACCCAACTTTTAAAGGCATAGATACTTTCAATTATAGAGCATGCGATCCATCCGGTTTATGCGACAATGCAATGGTAACTTTAGTTGTTCAACCTCAGGTTACAGTTAACTTGATTCCAAAAGAAGCCCTCATTAGAGAAGGGGATACCATACATGTGACTGCCGTATTAACTGAGTCTTTGGTTGAAGATATAACTGTTTTTATAGCAATTAATGGTACAGCTACGCTCAATAAAGATTATAAATTAAGTCAAAATTTCACTTCTATAACCATTCCGGCTAATCAAACTAAAAGCACTCAATATTTTGTAGTCCAAGCTTTATTAGATGATATAAAAGATAATGGAGAAACCGTGGTTTCTAATGTGAGTAGCACAACACAACCTAATTTTGTTTTAATAGGAACTGGATCTACAATAGCTATTACAGATGTTTACCCAGAAACCAAACCGATAGCACCAACAGAAAATCCCGATATAAATCCAGATCCAATGTTTTCCCCAAACGGAGATGGTAATGGAAACGAAACATTTGTGATTTATAATATCTCTAAATATCCTGACAACGAAGTAGTGATTTTTAACAGATGGGGAAATGAAGTTTATAGAACAAAAGGTTATGACAATACAGGTAATTCTTTCAGAGGAGTGGCTAATGTTGGCATACTCACAAATTCCAATAAAGATTTAGTAGATGGGGTTTATTATTACCTCATTTTTACCACCCAAAACGGAGAGAAGAAAACCAATAAAGGATATATAATTTTAAAGAGATAATATTTAGAAAAAGGCGGGATTTTCGCAAACTTACAAGCGTTAGTCCCGTCTTTCGCTCATACTGCACCCAAAAACACCAGCCACAACTCAGCCTTAATCACAAGGCTGGTATCCACTACAACCGGGTTTAGTAACTTAGGTATTTCGTTTTTTAACTCACAAATAACTGATTACTCTAAAACACTTTTTTTTTCAAAAACAATCAGTTAACCACCCAACTCTGTGAACTAGGCGCTCTCTGCGGTAAAAAAATATAAATAAATCTTTGTGCGCTTTGTGGTAAAAAAACTCAGTATTCAAAAAAACTTAGTTTTCAAAAAAATCATTAAGCCTCTTCCTCCCAAATCATCGCTAAATTAATAATTGTTCTCACTGCAGCTTGCATATCTTGTACAGAAACCCATTCTTGTTTACTATGAAAAGCATGTTCGCCGGCAAAAATATTTGGGCAAGGTAAGCCCATAAAAGATAGCCTAGAACCATCAGTTCCGCCTCTAATACTTTGTTTTTTTTGCACCACTCCAGCTCTTTCAATTGCTTTTAAAGCATATTCACTAACTTTAGGGTGTTTAGCAATTACTTTTTTCATGTTTCTGTATTGCTCTTGTACTTTAAACTCAATACTAGAATTCGGATAGTTTAGCATTACTTTCAAAGCAATTTCTTTCAGCTCATCCTCGTGTTTCAGTAATTTATCATCATCAAAATCTCTAATAATAAAATCAACTTGGGCTTCTTCCACTTGTCCGCTAATTCCAACAGGATGAATAAAACCTTCTCTTCCTGCTGTACTTTCTGGTGTAATTCTATCATTTGGCAAAGCAGCAATAATTTCTGAAGCTATTTTTATAGCACTTTCCATCTTTCCTTTTGCAAATCCCGGGTGCGCACTTACTCCTTTAATTAACATTTGCATCCCATCAGCAGAAAATGTTTCATCCTCATAAGATCCTAAAGTTTCACCATCAATGGTATAACCAAAATCGGCTCCTAGTTTTTTAATATCTAAATGGTCAACACCACGGCCAATTTCTTCATCTGGGGTAAAAAGTATTTTAATAGTGCCATGCTTAACCTCTGGGTTTTGCATAAAAAAGTTTGCAGCATCCATAATCTCTGCAACTCCAGCCTTATTATCTGCACCCAATAAAGTAGTTCCACTTGCGGTAATGATATCATTCCCAATCTGATGTTTTAAATCTGGGTGTTCGCTTAATTTTAAAACCACGTTAATATCATCAGGTAAAACTAAATCTTGGCCTTGGTAATTATAATGAATTATTGGTTTAACATTTTCGCCGCTACAATCTGGTGAAGTATCAACATGAGAGCAAAAGCAAATTATGGGTACATTTTTTTCTGTATTTGAAGGTATAGTAGCTATCACGTATCCAAACTCATCCAAAAACGCATCATTTATTCCTATATTTAGCAATTCTTTTACTAATTCGGCCGAAAATATTTTTTGTTTAGCAGTAGAAGGGTTTGTTTTTGATTCGTAATTTGATTGAGTATCAAATTTTACATACTTTGTAAAACGTTCTGTAACAGTATAATTAATATTCATTGAAATAGAATTTTGATTATCGGATTATTTAAAATATTTTTATGCCAAAATCTTTGAAAGACAAATAAAGTAAAAGATAAGGTTAAAAACTCCATCATTTTACATTAGATAATAATAATTTGAAAAAATTAATCATAGCACTATTACTTTTTACGTCTGTAAAAGTTTATTCGCAAGCTAACTTTAGTAGAATAGGAGTAGGTATAAACGGTGTAATAACAGCGGCATACACTGGGCTTACATTTGGAATAAGCGATTTACCAGGTTTAGCAGGTTTTAATGCTAAAAAAGGCATTACAACAAATAAATCAAAAGTAATTGGCGGTTCTTTAGATTATTATTTCACCCCGTTCATTATTGGTGGAATAGAATACAATCAAGTACAACTTAAAGATGGTCCAGATAAGCATAATAGAGCATTTATTTCTGATTTTTCTTCGATAGAAATTAGAGGTAATGTAGCTGTTGGGCAATTTATAGATTTTTCTTACAGCCCATTTTTATATGCTATACGGAATGTTAATGCTGGTTTTGGTATTGGATTTATTAGTGGTAAAAATAATGTTTTGCCTTACGACGCAACAAAATTAGTTTCAGATCCCGATCCATATCCAAGAAGAATGCATGCCAATGACTTAGGTAAAAGTGAATTTAGTAGTGTTATTTCTCTGCCACTTAGTGTAGGCTATAATTTAAATCTATATAACGCCTACCAAGAAGTTAAGTTTGTAATTGGTTTTAATTATAAAATGGTATTTACTTCATCAGATGATCTTGATGGCTTTGCAGATGACGCTTCAGTTGGTTTTCAGAACAATGCTAAAGATGTTTATACAAGCTATGGCATTTCACTAAAATATTTATTTGGGCCAACTGGTTTATATTTCAAATAAACCGTGAATATAGAAAGTTTAAGATTTTATTGCTTAAGCAAGCCTGGAGTAACAGAAAGTACACCTTTTGGTGACGATACTTTGGTTTTTAAAGTAGGAGAGAAAATTTTCCTTTTAGCGGGTTTAAACAATCCACAAAGTTTTAATGTTAAATGCGACCCAGAAAAAGCCGTTTCTTTAAGAGAACAATACCCTGAAATTATCCCTGGTTACCACATGAATAAAAAACATTGGAACACCGTTTATTACAACCAAAGCTTATCAGAATCTTTATTATTAGAACTCATCAATCATTCTTACGATTTGATTTTCGCAAGTCTTTCCAAAAACCTTCAGAACACAATTAAATCTTTATAAATGTTTCAAATATTAAACGAAACGCCTGTTTCGGTAATCATCTTTATTTTCACTATAGCTACTAGTGTATTTGCTTTTTATGATCAATCACTTTTTGGCAAATTAATGTTACATCCATACAGTGTAAGTAAAGGAAAAAACATATTTCAATTAATTAGCAGTGGTTTTATACATAAAGATTGGCAGCATTTAATTTTCAATATGTTGTCGTACTATTTTTTTGCTTTTGATTTAGAACGCACAATAGGCCACTGGCAATTTGGAGTACTATATATTGTTGCATTAATATTGAGTGATTTGCCAACCGTTTTTAAACATAAAAACAATTATGGCTATTACAGTTTGGGGGCATCGGGTGCTGTTTGTGCGGTACTTTTTTCATTTATTTTATATTCACCTTTTACAACGTTACTAATTTTACCCATCCCTTTCCCAATATGGGCAGTGGTTTATGGCTTTTTATTTATAATTTATACGTCTTACGCTGGCCGTAAAGCTAATGATGGCATCAATCATGAAGCACATTTTTACGGCGCACTATCAGGTGTTTTTATCACTATTGTACTTTCACCTCAGGTAATTACAAATTTCATTTTAGTTATTAATGCTAAATTTTTTTAGTTTTATATCTTAAATATTAAAAATCAAATAATTAGGTTTTATAATCTATGTTTATTTTAAGCTATATCTTGAAATTAAATAAATTTTTGCTACATTTGCATTGATTCGAAAGAGGGGGCGATAGTCCCCTCTTTCTATTTAATAAAAAACAGCAGAATGAATATAGAAAAGAGAGTTAGGGATCTGGTAGAAGAAAAAATAGCAGACAGGCCTGATCTTTTTATAGTAGAGTTGAAAGTAGTGAATAACCTAAAAGTTATTATCCTTTTAGATGGAGATAACGGAGTTGGTATTCATGATTGCGCCGCAGTAAGCAGGCATGTTGGTTTTCATTTAGAAGAAGAAAACATTATTGATAGTGCGTACACTTTAGAAGTAGGATCTCCAGGACTAGACATCCCGTTAAAAACAGACCGTCAGTTGCAAAAAAATGTTGGTAGGTTAATAGAAATAAAGTTTAACGATGGTAAAAATACCGAAGGTAATTTAATTTCGGCATCAGCAGAAGAAATAACCATTATGGAAGTGGTTAAAGAAAAAGGAAAAAAAGCAAAACAAGCAGAAAGAAGTATTAATAAAAATGAAATTTCCGAAATAAAAGTAGGAGTATCATTCAAGTAAAGCATTATTTTAGAAAAATATCAATGATAAAAAATGAGCAGTATTAATTTAATCGATTCATTTCAGGAGTTTAAAGACTTCAAGAATATTGACAGGCCAACAGTAATTAGTGTACTGGAAGAAGTTTTTCGCAGTATGTTGCGCAAGCGATTTGGAACTGATGAAAATTGCGATATAATTGTGAATCCAGATAACGGGGATTTAGAGATTTGGAGAACTAGAACTGTAATGGAAGATGGTTTTTCTGAAGATGATGATTTAGAAATTGAGTTATTAGAGGTTCATAAAATAGACCCAGATTTAGAAGTTGGTGACGATTTTATTGAGCAAATTACCTTAGAGAGCTTTGGAAGAAGAGCGATCTTAGCTGCCCGTCAAACTTTGGTTTCTAAAATTTTAGAATTAGAAAAAGACGAAATTTTCAAAAATTACAAAGATAGAGTAGGTGAAATTGTAACAGGCGAAGTTTATCAAGTTTGGAAAAAAGAAACTTTAGTACTTGATGATGAAGGTAACGAATTGATTTTGCCAAAAACAGAACAAATTCCTGCTGATTATTTCAAAAAGGGAGATTCTGTTAGAGCGGTTGTTTATAAAGTAGAAATGCTAAATAGCAATCCTCGTATTATTATTTCGCGTACAGCACCAGAATTTTTGCAACGCTTATTTGAGTTAGAAGTGCCAGAAATTTTTGATGGTTTAATTACAATCAAAAATATAGTGCGTGAGCCAGGTGAAAGGGCAAAAGTAGCGGTAGAATCTTATGATGATAGAATTGACCCAGTTGGCGCTTGCGTTGGTATGAAAGGTTCTAGAATACATGGTATTGTAAGAGAATTAAGAAATGAAAATATTGATGTAATAAATTTTACTAGCAATATTTCTTTGTATATACAAAGAGCATTATCTCCAGCAAAAATCACTTCTATTAAATTAGATGATGAAACAATGAGGGCTGCGGTTTATTTAAAACCAGACCAAGTTTCATTAGCTATTGGACGTGGTGGACACAACATTAAACTGGCAGGAAAATTGACCGGTTATGAAATTGATGTGTACAGAGAATCAAATGAAGAAGAAGAAGATGTTGATTTAGAAGAATTCTCAGATGAAATTGAGGGTTGGATAATTGACGAATTTAAGAAGATAGGTTTAGATACTGCTAAGAGTGTAATTGCTTTAACAGTTACAGAATTAGTGAAACGTACCGATTTAGAAGAAGAAACAGTAGAAGAAGTTCTAGGAATTTTACGTTCTGAGTTCGAATAATTGCGGTTTTGATTAACTAAACGTACTTTTGTTTTAATAATAGGTAAGAAAGAGAACAATAAATGTCAGAAGACAAAAATTTAGGAATATTAAAAGTTGCGAAAGAACTAAATATTGGTTTGGGCACAATAGCTGATTTTTTAAATGGTAAAGGCTTTTCAGTAGAAGCTAGGCCAAATACTAAGCTGACCAACGATATGTACAGTACACTTTTGAAAGAGTATCAAGGAGATAAAATACTTAAGGAAGAGGCAAAAAGCATCGTTATCGGGAAAATTCGTCGCGAAGACGCAAATACCGTTATTGAAACCAATGATGTTATTACAAGTCCGGTGAATAATAATAGAGAAGAACCAGAAGAGATTTTAATTAAAAATACTGGTTTTGCTGCGCCTGCTCCAAAAATTGAAAGTATTCCAGAAATTCCCGCAGCTAATCCGGTTAAGGAAACTACAAGTGCGCCAGAAACAACAACTCCTGGGGTTAAAATTGTAGGTAAAATTGATTTGGATAGCCTAAATTCAAGAACTCGTCCTGATAAAAAAGCTAAAGAAGCACCTGTTGTTGAAACTCCAAAAGCACCGATAGTTGAACAAAAAAAGGAAGAGCCTAAAGTTGCTGAGGTTGAAACACCTAAAGCACCTATGGAAGAAACCTTAAAAGAAGAGCCACTAAAAGAGGTTAAAGAAGAAGCAAAAGTAATTGCAGAAACACCAAAGTTAGAAGTTCCTAAAGTTGAACCCCCTACTGAGGCGTTAAAACCTGCTGAAAATATAAAATTGGAAGTGAAGGAAGCACCTTTACCTCCTCAACTGAAACCTGTAGAAGCTGCTGCTCCTAATCCTACATCGGCACCAGAAGAAGATGACGATGTAATTAGAGCAAAAGCAAAACAACTTACGGGCCCTAAAGTAATTGGTAGAATTGAACTTCCTGTTAATAGGAAAAAAGATCAACCAGTTGCATCTTCATCAAATCCAAATACTGCTGATAATAAACGCAAACGTAAGCGTAAGCCAACAGTTGGCGGAACTGGTGGTAGTGGAGTAGGAAGACCAAATCAACCAGGGACTGGCACACCAAACCCAAACCAAGGTGGTAACCATCCTCATAGAGCAGGTGGTCCAAATTCAGGTGGTGCAGGTGGAAATCATCCTAATAATAGAAATGCAAATCCAAATACTGGCGGTGATAAAGGCGGAAGACCTCCACATAAAAGAGGCCAACCAGTACCTCCAAAAGCAGAACCAACTGAAAAAGAAATTCAAGATCAAATTAAGGCAACACTTGCCAGATTAAGTGGTGCCGGAAAATCTGGAAAATTTGCTCAGCGTTCCAAATTAAGAAGACAAAAACGTGATGATGTTGCAGCTAACACTGAAGAAAGATTAGCAGCAGAAGAAATGGACGCTAAATTGTTGAAAACAACAGAATTTGTTACAGCAAATGAATTAGCAACCATGATGGAGGTTTCTGTAACCGAAGTTATAGCAACTTGTATGAGCTTAGGTTTATTTGTATCTATTAACCAGAGGTTAGATGCTGAAACTTTAACTATTGTTGCTGACGAATTTGGATATGAAATTCAATTTGTTGGTGCAGAGGAAGAAGAGATAAACTTAGAAGAGACGGATGAAGAAGCTGATATGATTTCACGTTCTCCAATTGTTACGGTAATGGGTCACGTAGATCATGGTAAAACATCTTTGTTAGATTTTGTACGTAAAGCAAATGTGATTTCTGGTGAAGCCGGAGGTATTACACAGCATATTGGAGCTTACGAAGTAATGGTAGATGGCGATAAGAGTATTACATTCTTGGATACTCCTGGTCACGAAGCCTTTACAGCAATGAGAGCCCGTGGTGCTAAAGTAACAGACGTTGCAATTATTGTAATTGCAGCAGATGATACCGTGATGCCACAAACTACAGAAGCAATTAATCACGCTTTGGCAGCTAACTTACCAATGGTATTTGCTTTCAATAAAATGGATAAACCAGGAGCAAATCCTGACAAAATTCGTGAGCAATTATCGGCAATGAACATATTGGTTGAAGAGTGGGGTGGTAAATACCAAACTCAAGAAATTTCTGCTAAATCTGGTTTAAACATCGATAAATTATTAGAAAAAGTATTGCTTGAAGCAGAATTATTAGAGCTAAAAGCTAATCCAAATAAAAGAGCTGTTGGTACTGTAATTGAAGCACAATTAGATAAAGGTAGAGGTTATGTTGCTACTGTTTTAGTTGAAGCCGGAACATTAAAAGTAGGAGATCCTATACTTGCTGGTTCATACAGTGGTAGAGTAAAAGCTTTATATAATGAAAGAGGTGCAAGGGTTGAACAAGTAGGGCCAGCACAACCAGTACAGGTTTTAGGCTTTGCAGGTGCACCACAAGCAGGTGATCGTTTTAACGGAGTAGAAAGTGAGCCAGAAGCAAGAGAAATTGCGAACAAACGTTTACAGTTACAAAGAGAACAAGGTTTACGTACGCAGAAACATATTACCTTGGATGAAATTGGTCGTCGTTTGGCTATTGGTAACTTTAAAGAGCTTAACATCATTATTAAAGGTGACGTGGATGGTTCTGTTGAAGCATTATCAGATTCATTACAAAAATTATCTACAGAAGAAATTCAGGTTAAAATTGTTCACAAAGCAGTTGGTCCAATTTCAGAATCAGATGTATTGTTAGCTACAGCTTCAGATGCCATTATTATTGGTTTCCAAGTACGTCCATCAGCAGGTGCTCGTAAATTAGCCGAAACAGAAGAGATTGACGTAAGGTTATACTCTATTATATACAAAGCTATTGACGAGATTAAAGCGGCAATGGAAGGTATGTTGGCACCAGAATTTGAAGAGAAAATTATTGCTAACGTAGAAATTAGAGAGACTTTCAAAATCACTAAAGTTGGAACCATTGCTGGTTGTATGGTGTTAGATGGTACTATTAACAGAAATAGTAAAATCAGAATTATACGTGAAGGCGTGGTTGTTTACACAGGCGAGCTAGAATCTCTTAAACGTTTCAAAGATGATGTTAAAGAAGTTAATAGAGGTTACGAGTGTGGTTTGAACATTAAAGGTTACAACGATATTCAGGTAGGTGACATTGTTGAAGCTTATGAACAAGTAGAAGTTAAGCGTAAATTATAATCTTATAAATTATTATAGATATCAAAATCCTCGGTTTTTTAAATCGGGGATTTTTTTGTTTTGGAGGTTTTTTTTCATTTTGTTGGGATTTAGTTTTTATGTTTATATTTAATAAATTAAGCATAAGGCTATTGAAATAGTTGTGAATTGAAAGGATACTCTAACATTTCGGACAGAGTCCTCGGTTTTCATAAGCCATTTAAGTGATTCTATCGGAACACTTAAATGAGCAAGGTGCGTCAATTGTAAAGACTCATGTACTGGAAAATGTTGATTACACTCATAGAATGAAAGTAATCGGCCATCACGTTGATCTTGTCCGAAAAGATAAGGTATTTATGAAGAAGCAGGAAGAAGAAATGGGAATAACTTTAATAATTGGGGTAAGCTTCTCCAGTTACTATTTATGGAAATTGAATTTTATAATTTTTAAGAAAGTAAGTCATGAAAATTAGATTTTACTTATATATAGTTGGTTTTATTGGATTAATTATAATATTATTAAATCAAAAGCCTAACATCCAAAAAATGTATTTTACTCTGTTTAATAAAACTGGAACAACGTCTACTTATAAAGAAGATGGTGAAATTTTAAATTTTACAAATGGTAAATTAGTTTTTAAAGGAAATCTTGAAAACGGAAAGGTTGAAGGTTTGGTTGTGTATTATTTTGAAAATGGAAAAGTTAAAACCAAAATGAATTTCCATGAGGGTAGAGCTAACGGAAAGACAATTAAATATTTTGAAAATGGAAATATTGAACATGTCTCTAACTGGAAGAATGGCAAGCGATATGGTGAGGTTGTTTTTTACTCCGAAGATGGAAAATTGATTGGTTACAACGTATTTGATATAACACAAACTCCATTTTATGGATGTGATTACACTCCTTCCAATGATGTTAAGCCTGATGAAGGAAGTCTATTGGTTAGTTTAAATATCTTTTCATTTGATATACTGACAGATTCTACCGAGATTTTACAGTATCAGAATAAATATAAAAATATAAAGGATTTATTTATTACAGTTGCTACTCCACCAAAAGCAAGTTTGAAGCTTAATATACAGATTAATAATAAAGAAGTTAGAGGGTTTAAAATAGTTAATAATACAATAAGAGTACCCGATGCTTTTCTTAACGAAGGGAAGTATCATGTTAATATCGTGAGTAAATTATTTAATAAAGATAATATAGCAATAGATTCATTGATTTCTGGAACTTCATTTTCGAAAATGGAATAAGTAATTCGCTTACTGGTTTAAGTGTTCGCTTTTATAGCGAACACTTAAATCTATTTAGAAAATTCAGGACTCAATCCAGCGTTAAATAATAATTCTAAAAAAAGTTTTATTTTTATTTATGGCAACACGTACCGATTTGGAGATAATGAAAATGCCCATTTTGTAACGTTCTCCGTCGTGAATTTGTTAGATGTTTTAATAGAGAAAATTATAACAGATTTTAAAAAATAACTACCAACTTATTGGAGGTCTTAGAAACACTATAGGTTTTGGAAATGTATCAAAACCAAAATTTTGATAATAAAACGTCTTTCTTAAATCTATTAATAAATTAGGATGAGAAGTTACCGGAGTAAAGAAAATAGTCTTATTAGGGTTCATTTTACTCAATCTTGAAGATATAAATCCATACATCGGAATATTGTATTTTAGGCTTTGATTCCGTTTAGATGTTTTTTTTGCTTTGTCGGCGGCTTTCTTTTTAGCAAAACCAGAGACAGGTAAATCTTGACCGTTAATTGCTCCTACAGAAAAAAGAAATATTAATCCGAGTATAAATTTTTTCATATCCAATTATAATTAAGGTTTAAATTTAAAGATTTTTATTCTTGATTTAATATCATAACAATAAAATAAATTTTTCTAAGTTAACACTAAACAAAACTTAACAATCTCTTAAAACAACAAAACCCTTCCAAATTAATGAAAGGGTTCTGCTTTATATGTAAACTCTAATTGTTATGGTGCAACTGGTGCTGGTGGAGGAGTAGCTGCGTTTGTTTTAATTACATCTACTAATTCTAGTTCAAAAACTAATGGTGTAAACGGACCAATCATTCCACCTTGCATACCTTGCTCACCGTAAGCTAAGTTAGAAGGGATAAGAACTGTTGCTTTACCACCTTTTTTCATTTTTAAAACACCTTCGTCAAAACCAGGGATAACATTTCCTTTACCAATAATTAAACTTAGTGGAGTATAAGGTGCTCTTGCTGGGTTAAAAATGTTAGCTTTTTTAGCATCAGCTTCAACGCTACTGTCAAATACCTTACCTGATAATAATTTACCAGTGTAATTAACTACTACGCTATCTCCAACAACAGGTTGTACACCTTTACCTTCAATAGTAGTAACAACTTGTAAACCTGAAGGCAATTTTTCTGCTTTCAATTTATTGTCATCAACGTACTTTTGTATGTTAGTTACTTCTGCACCTTTAGCTTTATCGCCTTCGGCTTTAAAATAAGCTTCAATTTTGCTTTGGAAAGCTTGTTGGTTAGCAGTGTCTTTGTGAATTACTTCTTCAATTTTAACGGTGTAAATCACATATTTACCTTTAATTCCAGCTGGTTTAGGTTGTCCTTTTGCTTCGGCAGAATCTAAATCAATTTTAATTGTTGCACTATCACCTTTGTTTAACATTTTAATTGCGTAAAACAAATCACCATCGTAAACTGGTTTTGGTACAAAAGTTTGAGACGCTCTACCTAACTCATAAGAGTTGTATAATACAGAATCTCCATCCGTTTTAGCTACAATATTTAAGCTAATAAAATCGCCATCAGCGATTGAATCGCCTTTTACATCGTCATGTATACTGTAAAGTAAACCAGCAGGGCCTTTTTTAAATCCTCCGTTACAAGCTGCAAATCCTAATGCCGCAACTGTTAAAATTAATAATCCTTTTTTCATTCCTTATCTATTGTTTTTTAATTGCATTCAAGAATCCCTAAATGGGATGTTTTCATTCCTTATCTATTGTTTTTTAATCGCATTCAAGAATCCCTTAATTGGGATGTTTTCATTCCTTATCTATAGTTTTTTAATTGCATTTTTTTTTAGTCCATTGTCCGCAGTCGATAGTCCATTGCCTGGATTGCTCAATTGGGATTTAATTTTTCTTTAATAATCAGTTAACTGGTACTAAAATTTATTTTTACTACTTACTACTTACTACTTACTACTTACCACTTACTACTCAAACTTATTGCATCAACAAATTCTTATACTCTGGCAATATAGCTTTAAACTGTTCAATTACATTTTCAAAAGTATCTTCAGATTGTCCACCGGCTGCATTTCTGTGCCCGCCACCGCTAAAGTATTTCTTACAAATTTCATTTGCTGGGAAAGTACCAATAGATCTTAATGATAGTTTAACTTTATCTTTCCTTTCTACAATAAAAGCTGCTAATTTAATACCTGATATTGATAAAGCATAATTTACAACACCTTCAGTTTCGCCTGTTTGAATATCAAATTTAGCAATATCCTCTTTGCTTACGGTAATTAGCGCAGTATTAAACTCTCTAAAAACCTCTAACTTATTACTTAAACAGTAACCTAAAAACTTTAAACGTCCTTCTGTAGCGTTATCATAAACTTGTTGGTGTATTCTCCAATTTTCCGCACCTGCATCAATTAAAGAAGCTACAATACGGTGTAAATTTGCAGTAACATTTGGGAAACGGAATGAGCCAGAATCTGTCATAACACCTGTATATAAACAAGTAGCAACATCTTTATTAATTAAGGTAGCATCATCAAGTGAGTTTGCTATAAAATCATAAATTAATTCGGCAGTAGCGCAAGCGTTAATGTTCCAATGTCTAAAATCATCAAAACCTTCAGGTTCTAAATGATGATCTATCATAACTTTTATTCCACCAGCTTTTCTAACCTCATCACCTAATTCGTTAATTCTACTTAAAGTGTTAAAATCTAAACAAAATATAATATCAGCTTCGGCAACTAAAACTTTACTTTCAGTTTCTTTTTCTGTGTAAATTATTACTTCGGGATTGTTAGGTAGCCATTGTAGAAAATAAGGGTAATCTGTTGGAGATACCACTTTAACATAATGCCCTTTTTGAATCAAATAGTTGTACAAACCTAAAGACGAACCCATTGCATCGCCATCAGGCTTGTGATGAGTAGTAATTACAATTTTGCAAGGTTGTGCTAACTTTTCCTTTAAGGTATTTAAATCAATCATTTATAGTAATAAGTGTGCGAAGTTAAGCAAATCATCTGAAAATTATATCAATACTTTTTGTTATGATTTTAAAAGCCTATTTTTGCATCAATTTTAAAAATATAACGATGACAACTAATAGAACTTTTACAATGATTAAGCCTGATGCAGTAGCTAATGGCCACATTGGAGCAATTTTAAATGATATTACAGCAGCTGGTTTCAAAATAGTTGCTATGAAATACACTCAGTTATCAGCAGAAAAAGCAGGTGAATTTTATGCGGTGCATAAAGAACGTGGTTTTTATGGAGATTTAGTAAGCTTTATGTCTTCTGGACCAATTGTAGCCGCTATTTTAGAAAAAGATAACGCTATTGAAGATTTTAGAAAATTAATTGGTGCTACTAATCCAGCTGAAGCTGCTGAAGGGACTATCCGTCAGAAATATGCAAAATCAATTGATGCTAATGCAGTTCACGGATCTGATTCTGATGAGAACGCACAGATTGAAGGAAGTTTTTACTTCACTGCTTTCGAACGTTTCTAGTAAAATTAACTTCATAAAAAAGTCCTTTGAATTTTATTCAAGGGACTTTTTTTTGCATTCAAATTAATAATTATCGTTTAGTTTTTCGACTTTTGCTTACAGCTTTAAGTCTTCTGTTTTCAGCTTTCCACCTTTTGCTTACAGCCTTCTACCTTCAGCTTGTTAATAATTTATCTGCTTCAGTAGCTACCACTTGTCCAGATATAATTGCAGGTGGCACTCCCGGTCCTGGTACAGTTAACTGCCCGGTAAATAACAAATTCTTGATTTTTTTAGCCCGCATTGCAGGTTTAAAAAACGCAGTTTGCGAAAGCGTATTTGCTAAACCGTAAGCATTTCCTTTATAAGAATGATAATCAGAAGTAAAATCATTCATGGCGTAACCTCTTTTTATAATTTCATGCCCACGTATGGTTTGCCCAGTAATTTTCTCAAACCTATCCATCATTAACTGGTAGTATTTTTCTCTTAATTCTTCTGTATCCTCTAGTCCGGGAGCTAAAGGAATCAAGAAGAATAAATTTTCTTGCCCAATAGGAGCAGCATCAGCGTCAGTTTTACTTACACAAGAAACATAAAATAAAGGTTTTGAAGGCCATTGTGGTTCTATATAAATCTCTTTAGCATGTTGATCTAAATCTTCATCAAAGAATAAATTATGATGCTCTATACCTTCAATTTTTTTATCTAAACCAATGTAATATAATAAAGAAGATGGCGACATTATTCTTTTGTCCCAATATTTTTCATCATAATTTCTGTATTTTTTTTCAATTAGGTTTTGTTCTATAAAATGATAATCACCAGCAGCAATAACAAAATCTGTTAGTAAAATTTCTTTATCTGTTTCCAAACTTTTAGCAACCCCATTTTCAATATTAATTTTTTTAACCTCTGTATTTAAAATAAATTTAACATTGTTATCCGTAGCTACATTTACCATGGCTTTCACAATTTCGTACATGCCGCCAATAGGAAACCAAGTTCCCATCGCCAAATCGGCATGGTTCATTAAGCTATACATAGCGGGTATTTTTTGTGCGGTAGCACCTAAGAATAAAACTGGAAATTCTAAAAGTTGTATCAGTTTAGGATTAGTAAAATATTGCCTTACATGCTTGCTCATGGGTTTTAGCATGTGTATGCGCAAACTTTCCAACATCAATCTTATATCAATAAACTCGGTAATACTGTGCGATGGTCTAAAAACATAATCGCCCATAGCGGTTTTATATTTGTAGGCAGCTTGTTCCATAAATTTTTTCAAACCTATTGCACTACCTGCTTCAAAACTTTCAAACAAAGCTTCTAATTCCTGCATATTGGCAGGGATATTTATAAAATCATCTTTCCCAAAATAAACTCTATACCCAGGGTCTAATCTCTTTAAATCGTAAAAGTCGCTTACTTTCTTCCCGAAAAGGGCAAAATAATTTTCAAAAACATCTGGCATCCAGTACCAACTTGGACCCATGTCAAAAGTAAAACCTTCACTTTTCCATAGCCTAGCTCGGCCACCAGGCTGCTCATTTTTCTCTATAATGGTAACATCATAACCCTTTTTTGCTAAAACAGCTGCAGCTGCTAAACCAGAAAAACCTGAACCTATGATGTGAATTTGTTTTTTTTGCTGCATATTCACTTATAATTTTAAAATTAGCTATTTTGTTTGGTGCAATTGAAAACAAAAGCAATAAAAAAAGCGTATTTTAATTAAATTTATTTTAAACATCTATGAATCTATACAATCAAACTTGTTTTGAATGCAGTAAAGTCATTACTAATAAATACAGCACTTCCTTTAGTTTGGGCATTAAAGCTTTCTCTAAAGAACTTCAATATCCTATTTATGCAGTTTATGGTTTTGTAAGATATGCAGATGAGATTGTTGATACTTTTCATGATAAGGATAAAGCTTATTTAATTGCGAAATTTAGAGCAGATACAAAGGAAGCCATTGCAACAAAAATTAGTTTAAACCCGGTTTTGCATGCTTTTCAAGAAGTTGTAAATACTTACAATATCACTTTTGATATGATTGATGCTTTTCTGAAGTCTATGGAAATGGATTTGGATAAAACCAGCTATACCGATGCCAGTTATCAAGAATATATTTATGGATCTGCAGAAGTAGTTGGTTTAATGTGTTTAAAGATTTTTTGTAAAGGCGATGAAAACCAATACCAAGCTTTATTACCTCAAGCAAGAAGATTAGGTGCAGCATTCCAGAAAATTAATTTTTTGCGAGATATTAAATCAGATTATGATGAAAGAGGGCGTACATATTTCCCGAAAGTAGATTTTAAGAGATTTTCTGAAAAAGATAAAAAAGAGATTGAAGAAGATATTAAAGCCGATTTTGACGATGCTTTACTAGGAATAAAAAAATTGCCAAGTGGAGCTAAATTGGGCGTTTATATTGCTTATACCTATTATTTGCAATTGTTTAAAAAAATAAAAAATACATCTGCAGCTACAATTTCTGATAAAAGAATAAGAGTTTCTGATTCACATAAGCTATTTTTGATGGCTCAAGCGCTAATTAAAAATAAATTAAACTATGTATAGATAATTTTCGTTTGTTAACCTATATAACGAATTTTAAAATAATGAAAACACTTTTTATAAGTATACTGATTTTAATAAGCTCTTTAGCAAATGTGAATGCAAGAGATATGGATCAAATAAGAAAAGATTATATTGAAGCTATTGCAGATAGCGATGTTGCCGATAAACTATGTCAACGATTAGAAGATATTAAAAATCCTGATGCATTAATGCTAGCTTACTTAGGTTCTGTGCAAGCCATTAAAGGCAAACACGCTTGGAATCCGGTAAATAAAATGAGCTACTTAAAACAAGGTTTTGCAACTATAGATAAAGCCGTTGCAAAGGATGGTAACCAATTAGAGGTGCGTTTTTTAAGATTTAGTTTACAGTATTATGTGCCATCTTTTTTAGGATACAGTAAAAACCTAATTAATGATAAAAACAAAATTGTTTCTATTCTTAGAACTACAGAACCTACCGCTTTAAAAGTGGACAAAGAGATTCTTAAAAATATGGTTAATTTTATGATTGACAGTAAAAAGTGTAATAATCAAGAGATTGCTGTATTAAAAAAGATTTTGGCTTAAATGGATAAAACTTATACCTACTTACTAATTAATATTGCTACTATCTTTTTTCCTTTAGTTTTATCTTTTGATAAAAAAGTAGCTTTTTATAAAAGTTGGAAACATATTTTTCCTGGTTTATTATTAACTGGGCTTTTGTATTTAGTTTGGGATTATGTTTTTACAATAAAAAACGTTTGGTCTTTTAATGATGATTATATCTTGGGGATTAAATTTTTTGACCTCCCGTTAGAAGAAATACTGTTTTTTGTTACCGTACCGTTTGCCTGCATTTTTATTTACGAATGTTTAATATGCTATTTTAAGTTAAACATAAACGCCAAATTAGTTAGATTAATTACTGTGTTTTTATTGGCGCTTAGCTTAGTATTAGCAGTTTTATTCGCTTCCAGATTATATAGTATTATTAACTTTTTAACACTAGCAGTAATTTTGTTATATACCTTAACAAAACCAACAGCATTAGATATGGGTAAGTTTTATGCGGCTTATGCAGTTTCTTTACTCCCTTTTTATATAGTGAATGGCATATTAACTTCAATTCCAATTGTCAGTTATGATAACACCCAAAACATGGGTTTTAGGGTAGGTACAATTCCTTTTGAGGATCATTTTTACTCCATGTCGTTAATTTTATTGAATTTGATTTTCTTTGAATACTTTAGAAGCAAAAAACAGAATGGAAAACTTGCTGCCTAAATACACCAAATCTCAATTAGCTTTACGTAATGGACAAGATAAACCACAAATTTGGGTAGCTTATTTGGGTAATATTTACGATGTTACAGATAGCAGATTATGGAGAAATGGTAAGCATTATGAACATTGGGCTGGACAAGATTTAACCGACGAGTTAAAAGATGCGCCACACAATCCTTCAGTTTTTAAGAAGTTTGAGGTAATTGGGGTTTTAATTTAGTTTTAGTAAAATGAGTTCATTGGTTCATTAGTAAAAAAGCTCATTAGTTGAAATTGTTAATAGAACAGTTAATTAAAAAAAGGAGTAAGCATTTTAAACACTTACTCCATAAAATCCTTTATAAATTCCCTCTTAAATCTTGCTCTCTTTCAATAGCTTCAAATAAGGCTTTAAAATTACCTGCTCCAAAAGATTGCGCTCCTTTACGTTGTATTATCTCAAAGAAAACGGTTGGCCTGTCTTGTAAAGGTTTGGTAAATATTTGTAATAGATAACCTTCTTCATCTCTATCAACTAAAATTTTCAATTCTTTAAGCGGAGCAATATCTTCATCAATTTTACCCACACGATTTAATAAATCATCGTAGTAAGAATCTGGAGTATCTAAAAATTCAATTCCTTTAGCTTTTAATTGCCTTACTGTTTTTATAATATCTGCGGTAGCAATGGCGACATGTTGAACACCTTCACCTTCGTAAAAATCAAGGTATTCTTCTATCTGCGATTTCTTTTTACCTAGAGCCGGTTCGTTTATTGGAAATTTTACATAGCCATTCCCATTACTCATCACTTTACTCATTAAAGCAGAGTATTCTGTAGAAATAGCTTTATCATCAAATGTGAGTATATTTTTAAACCCCATAGTGTCTTCATAAAACTTTACCCATTTATTCATTTGGTGCCAGCCTACATTTCCAACACAATGGTCAACGTATAACAAACCCATATCATCTGGCTCATATTCCGAATGGTACGGCTCAAATCCAGGTAAAAACAAGCCCGAATAATTTTTTCTCTCTATAAAAAGGTGAATAGTTTCTCCGTAGGTATAAATTCCACTTCGCTTAATTTCACCGTTTTCATCGCTTAAAGTTTCGGGTTCTAAAAAAGACCTTGCACCACGTTTTACTGTTTCTTCATAAGCTTTATAGGCATCATCCACCCAAAGTGCTAAAACTTTTACGCCATCGCCATGTTTTAAAACATGATGAGCGACTGGATGGTTAGAGCGTAAAGCTGAGGTTAATACAAAGCGAATTTTGCCTTGCTGAATCATGTATGATGCTGTTTCCTTAACGCCAGTTTCTGGGCCGGCATAAGCCACACTCTGAAAACCAAAAGCAGTTTTATAAAAGTGAGCCGCCTGTTTAGCGTTACCTACATAAAATTCTATATAATCTGTCCCGTTTATAGGGAGAAAATCGTTTTTTTCGTCAGTCATTTTGTTTTTTTAAAAAGTCCGCAGTCTATTGTCAGAAGTCCGCAGGCTGGGTTGTAACTTATTTTGTTTATTAAAGTTGCTTTTTTGCTATAAACTTTTCGCCTTTAGCTTTCAGCCTTTAGCTTTCAGCTTTAGCTCATCCAGCTTTTATAATAATCAGGATCTTCAATTGCTAAAGCATCTTCTGTTAACATTAACGGGCTAAAAGGATCAATCATCACTGCCAATTCCTTTGTTGCTTCTTGGCCTATAGATTTTTCTACCGTTCCTGGGTGTGGACCATGTGGTATGCCTCCGGGATGTAATGTTATTTGTCCTCTCTCTACAGATTTACGGCTCATAAAATCACCATCTACATAGTATAAAACTTCGTCACTATCTACATTTGAGTGATTGTAAGGTGCCGGAATAGATAGCGGATGGTAATCGTATTTACGAGGAACAAAAGAACAGACCACAAAATTGTGTGCTTCAAAAGTTTGGTGTACTGGAGGTGGTTGGTGCAAACGACCAGTTATCGGTTCAAAATTATGGATAGAAAACGCCCAAGGATAATGAAAACCGTCCCAACCTACAAAATCAAAAGGGTGTGTTCCGTAAGTGTAGGGATAAATTAAACCTTGTTTCTTAATTAGAATTTTAAAGTCGCCATGGTCATCATGAGTTTCTAAATTCTCTGGTATTTTTATGTCACGTTCACAATAAGGAGAATGTTCTAAAAGTTGTCCGTTCTCGTTTCTGTATCGTTTTGGCGCTTTAATTGGGCTAAAACTTTCAACAATAAATAACCTGTTTTTATCATCGTTAAAATGGATTTGATAAATCACCCCCCGAGGGACAATTAAATAATCTCCATATTCGAAGTTGATATTACCATAACCAGTTTTTAAAACTCCCGAGCCTTCATGAATAAAAATCATCTCATCAGCCATGGTGTTTTTGTAAAAATAGTCTGTCATAGAATTTCTTGGCGCAGCCAAAGAAATATGCAAATCAGCATTAATTAAAATAGGTTTACGACTTTTTAAAAAATCATCTTCTGGCTTGATTTTAAAACCTATTAAGCTGGTGTGCTTTAGGTGTTTTTCTCTTGCGATTTTGGGTTCTACAGAATACGCTTCTCCTAATTCTTTTACAATAGTAGGTGCGTGGCAATGATAAACCAAAGAGTAGTTGCTAGAAAAACCTTCGGTAGAGACCAGCTCTTCGGCATAAAGCTCACCATTAGGTTTACGAAATTGGGTATGTCTTTTAGGAGGAATTACTCCTAATTTATGATAAAATGGCATAGTAAAATCGGTTTTAATAAAAATAACGATTTAAAAATAAAAAGCTTGTAATAGATTGATAGTTAGCGCTATCAATGGATGGGGATTAAACAGAATATTGGGCAAAAACAATTTTAGCCACCATTGCAAAGCGGAATTTAGCAAGTACTCCCGAAGAAATTAATCTAAGATGCTGTAAGTTTTGCAATGTTATGTTTTTTGGTTAAATACGAATATAATGATTTTATTTTTTAGTAATAGCAGCAATCATAAAGAACCTCCTTTAATAAGGACCGAATCAATTTCTAATTCTTGGGCATAAGAGTGGCCTGCCATACACTTCATCATTCTACTAAAAGCTAATTTACCAAGTTTAAAACCGCTGGTTTCTGCATACGCAATCTCTGGGTAGTATAATTGAGGTATAAAACCATCACTTATTGCTACAATGCTAAGCTGTGTTGGGATTTGTATGGTTAGTTTTTGCACCATTTTCATCACACCTGTTAAAATTTCATCACTCATACAAAAAACACCATCGGGTGGGTCTTTTTTAAAAGCCTCTGCGAATTTTATGCTTGCTTCTAAAGGGTTGTTTGCATGATCAATTCGTATATCAATTGAAATTGATTTTTTATCAGCAAAAGCTTTTATAACTTTTAGGCGCTTTTTTGTAATGGAAAGATTATTATCACCAAATAAAGCAAGTATTTTTTTTCTCTTTTTATTTACCAAGGCCTCTATCGCTAATTCTGCGGCAGTTTCGTCTGCTACGCAAACTTTGTTACAAGCCTCAAAAGCAGGTACTTTATCAAAAAATATGATCGGAATTTCTTGATCTTCAACTTTAATAAAAGGTTTTATATCTGTAGTCTCAGAGGTAATGGCAACAAATATTCCTGCTACTCTACTTTGCTTGCAGCGTTTTAAGTTTTCTAATTCTATTAAAGGATCATTTACAGATTGCAAAATCATTAATGAATAACCATACCTTCTTGCTTCCTCTTCTAATGAGCTGATGAAAGAATGATAAAAATAATTAGAAATAGCAGGGACAATTACACCAAACTCTTTACTATTATTAGTGCGTAGGTTAATTGCGTAAGTGTTAGGCTCATATTCCAGTACGTTTGATAATTCTCTTACCTTGTTTTTGGTTTCTATAGAAATATCTGGATGATCTTTTAATGCTCGCGATACCGTAGAAATGCTCAGGTTTAGCATGTCTGCAAGTTTTTTTAAAGTAACATTTGGTCTCAATAGTTTAAGAATTTGATGTTTAAATATAGTAATTTTCCACAACAATCAATTTCGCAAACATTTTCGCAAACGTTTGCGTTGCTAAAGTGAATAAAATTAATAAATTCTAACGACGTTAGACTTACCTTAGATGTACCAATTATTAATTACAAATTAAACTAAAGAGCATGAAAAATTTATTACTAATTTTATTGTTGTTTTATGCAACAACTTCTTTCGGACAACAAACAGTTGTTTTAAAAGGAAAAATTACCGACGGAAATAACGAAACCCTACCCGGTGCAGCTGTAACTTGTGTAAATGTAAACAAAAGTGCCGTTACAGATTTAGATGGGAATTTTACCATTACGGGTGTACCCGCAACTAAAGGAATTAAAATTAAAGTAACCTATACTGGTTTTACCTCAGTTGAAAGAACATTAGATTTAAGTAGTGGTGCAATTTCTGATTTGCAAATTGTTTTAAAATCTGATCCATTGTCTTTAAATGAAGTAGTTGTAACAGGGGTAACTACTCCAGGATCTAAATTAACGAGTTCAGTTTCGGTTAGTTCTATTACTAGTGCAGATTTAGGTAAATCAGCACCGAGAACAACTGCCGAAATCTTTAAAACTATCCCTGGTATTCGTTCAGAATCTTCAGGAGGCGACGGTAATACTAATATTACGGTGCGTGGTGTGCCAATTTCTTCTGGCGGATCTAAATATTTACAATTACAAGAAGATGGTTTGCCAGTATTACAATTTGGTGATATTGCATTTGCAACTTCCGATATTTTTTTAAGAGCCGATCAGAGTGTTGCTAAAATCGAAGCAATTCGTGGGGGTTCTGCCTCTACTTTGGCAACAAACTCTCCAGCAGGTATCATTAATTTTATTAGTAAAACTGGAGCTGTAGAAGGCGGAAGCATTACTACAAACTTTGGTTTAGATTATCAAAACACCCGTACAGATTTTGATTTTGGAGCGCCAATAAGTGAAGGTTTATACTTTCATGTAGGTGGTTTTTACCGTGGTGGCGAAGGCCCAAGAACAACTGGTTATAACTCAAACAATGGTGGTCAGTTTAAAGCTAACTTAACTAAACAGTTTAAAAACGGTTATGCTAGAGTTTATATGAAATATTTAAACGATAGAGCAGCTGCTTATATGCCAATGCCGGTACAAGTTAGTGGCACAAATGCAGATCCTACTTTTTCTTCATTACCAGGATTTGACGCTAAAAACGGAGCAATACACAGCCCATATTTAATGCAAAATTTAGGTTTAGGTGTTGATGGTCAACTAAGAAGAAGCGATGTTTCTGATGGTATGCACCCGGTTTCATCTTCAATAGGTGCCGAGTTTCAGTTTGATTTAGATAATGGATGGAGTGTAGAAAACAGAGGAAGATTTTCTTTGAACTCTGGAAGATTTATAGCACCTTTTCCTGCACAAGTAGATACAAGAGCTAACGTTTTAGCTAGCATAGCAACGGCTACAAGCCGCGATTTAACTGGCGCCAGTTTAAAGTATGCTAATGATGGAGCCAATTATAATGGTACAAATGCCATGATTGTTCACATGTTTGATACTGAATTAAACAACTTTAACAATTTTGTAAACGATTTAAAAGTTAGAAAAACTATTGACAATGTAAACTTAACTTTTGGTTACTATAAATCTAACCAAAATATAGATATGTCATGGTTATGGAACTCTTATGTTTTAGATGTAAATGGTGTTGATGCTAAACCCTTAGATGTTGTTACATCTACCGGAACCAATATTAGTCAAAACGGATTATTTGCTTATGGAGTGCCAGTTTGGGGAAATCTACATAGAAGCTACAATGCTAAATATGATATTTCTGCTCCATATATGGCATTATCGTTCCCTGTTAATGATAAATTAAATGTTGATGCAAGTTTTAGATACGATTTTGGAAATGTAAGAGGTAATTATGCCGGAAATACACAAACTACTTTTGATGTAAACAACGATAACGTTATTTCTCCAAATGAGCAAAGTGTTTCTGCAATTGATTTAGCTAATCCAAAACCAATTAATTACAACTACAATTATGCATCTTACTCTGTTGGTGCAAACTATTTATTAGACGATGCAAAAGCAGTTTTTGCAAGATATAGTAAAGGTGCAGCAGCAAAAGCAGATCGTATTTTGTTTTCGCCTAATGTATTGGCAGATGGTAGTGCAAGGGGTGTAATTGATGAGATTACCCAAGCAGAATTAGGTTTCAAATATAAATACGAAAAAGGCGGAGTGTTTTTAACTGGTTTTTATGCCAGCACCAATGAAGCAGGTGGTTTTGAAGCTACTACACAACAAATTATCCAAAACGATTATAATTCTTACGGTTTAGAGTTAGAAGGTGTAATTAATTTAGCTAGAAACTTTGATTTAAGAGGTAGCTTAACTTATACACATGCCGAAATATCATCTGGTGCTAACAAAGGCAACAAACCAAGAAGACAAGCAGACGTAATTTTTAGCTTAATGCCTAGCTATAACTTTAAAAAGTTTTCTACTGGTGTAAGTATTATAGGTACAACTAAATCTTACGCTCAGGATAATAACCAATTGATATTGCCAGGTTATACAGTGGTTAGCCCTTACGTAAATTACAATTTAAGTAAAAGACTTACTGTTGCAGTTAATGCAAATAATTTATTCAATGCTTTTGGATTCACAGAATCTGAAGAAGGGTCAATTACTGATAATCAAATTAATATCATCAGAGCCAGATCAATTACCGGAAGAACTGTTGGCGGAAGCTTAACATTTACTTTCTAAACCACACAAAAGACGCTTTAACACACACTAGCGGTCTGAGAGTATCCTCCTCATCCTGATGTAAATTGGGATGAGAGATACTTCAGGTAACCAAAATGTGTCAAAGTATCTTTTAATCATTTGATAATCAATATTACAAGTTGTCATCTTCAACTTACTACACAAAATTTTAATGTTATGACACTATTGAACCAAAAAAATTCCATGGTAACCAAGGCTATAAAAATGCTAATGGATGCCTCTTCAGAACAAGGAATTAAGGCGTCTTTAGAGCAAACAGACAATTATAATAGAATTTGGGCCAGAGACACCGCAGTAGCTGCATTAGCCATTATAGCTCACCAAATTAAGCCACTTTACAAATCAATAAAGTCTTCTATTTATTCTTTGCAAAAGGCAGCTTCAGCAAAGGGGCAAATACCATCTAATGTTGCAATAAATGCAAACGGACAGATAGCTGGAGCAAGCTTTGGAGGCCCTGTGGGTAGAACAGATGCAGGTTTTTGGTGGGTTATTATGACAATACAATTGCTTAAGCAAGATGCAGATGAGGAATTAAAATCAACAGCTTATTTACAAGCAGGTACTATTTTTAAATTAGCTGATGCTTGGGAGTTTAATGGTAAAAACTTAATGTACTTACCCATGAGTAGTAATTGGGCCGATGAATATGTAACACATGGTTATGTTTTGTACGATCAGATTTTAAGATATTGGGCATTAGATATTGCGGGTAGCTATTACAACCGGGAAGATTGGAAAGAGAAAGCCTCTTTAATAAAAATAGCTATTAAAAAGCATTATCTTTTAGAAACCGATTTGGAAAATAGTCTTTACACTAAAGCTCAAATTAGAGAACTCGCTAATTTTGATTTGGAACATCAATTTATTGCTTCTTTTTCGCCGGGCGATAGGGTAGAAAGGTTTGACTGTTGGGCAGCAGGTTTATTGATGTTATTAAACATCCCTTCAAAAGAAAGTGCAAAAAAACTTGAATTAGCTAGCAAAAATATTTTTAATGCTACCTTAAAAAAAGGGATACCGGCATTTTATCCCTTAATTAAAGAAAACGATCCTTTATATCATTTTATAGAATTAAATCACAGCTATCACTTTAAAAACTACCCTGGGCATTTTCACAATGGTGGTATTTGGCCTGTTGTAAATGGCTTTTTAATTGCAGGTTTAAACCAACAAGGGTTTACAGAAACAGCCGAAACTTTACAACATACCATGATGCAAAATTTATCTCAAAATGATGAAACATTTCCTTTTGCAGAGTATTTTGATTTTGATAATGCAGCACCAGGTGGAGTTAAGAATTTATGTTATAGTGCCTCTGGTTACTTAATCGGACATCAATCAACATACGAAGCCGATGCTTTTAAAAATGAGCTCTTTGCAATACAAGTTAAAAGAGAAAAACTTGCGCAAATTATCCAAAAAAATGTTGCTGTAATTATAGATAAAATTGGATTAAATAAAGGAGATAAACTGGCAATTTCTATAGCTGGCGAATCTGGATGTGGAAAAACAACTTTAAGTAGAGCCATAAAAGAAGCCTTAGAAACAGAAGGAAAAAAAGTAGTCATTCTTCATCAAGACGAGTATTTTAATTTACCACCAAAACAAAATCATCAAGCCAGATTAAATGATTTTAGCCACATAGGCACTCATGAAGCAAAATTAGATTTATTAGATAAGCATATCCAAAAAATAAAAAGTTCTAATTCTCAAACTTTAAATATCCCACACATGGATTGGCTAACCGACGCAGAGGAAGATACATTGATAGATATTTTTGGGGTTGATTTAATAATTGCAGAGGGGACATATACTTCTTTACTTTGTCATGTAGATCAACGTATATTTATAAATACAACCTACCAAGATACACGTGAAAACAGAGCAAATAGAAATAGAGAAGAGCAAAGTGATTTTATAGAAAAAGTATTAAAAAAAGAAAGTAGTATTATTAGCAAACATCTTAGTTTAGCAGACATGGTACTCAATCAAAATTTTTCAATTGTATCTTAAACTTAAGCCACAGTTCACATGAAAATCCCTAAAATAAAACTTAGCTTTTGGCAAATTATAAACATGAATTTCGGCTTTTTTGGGCTGCAATATAGTTTCGGTTTACAACAGGCTAATATGAGTCCTATATATTCTTATTTAGGAGCCGAAGAAAGCAAATTGCCTTATTTATGGTTGGCAGGTCCAATTACAGGATTATTGATACAGCCAATTGTTGGTGCTTTAAGTGATAAAACTGTAACTAAATGGGGAAGGCGAAGACCCTACTTTTTAATTGGTGCCATATTATGTAGTATTTGTTTATTTATAATGCCATACAGCAGTTCTGTATGGATGGCAGCCAGTGTTTTATGGATTTTAGATGCAGCCAATAATATTACACAAGAACCTTATAGAGCTTTTGTGAGTGATAAATTGCGAAGCGAGCAACACGCAATGGGTTTTTTAACACAAAGCGCATTCACGGGTTTGGGTCAAACACTTTCCTATTTAACCCCCACTTTATTAATCTTTTTTGGGATTAGTAAAATGGCAGCTAATGACAATGGAATTCCAATTACTACAATGATTGCTTTTGTTATAGGCTCTGTAGTTTCTATTGGGTCAATTTTATGGACGTTAAAAAGTACAAAAGAAATTCCGCTTACTGCGGATGAGATAGCTGAAATCAAGGCTTCGCCCGTGGGGATTAAATCTACTTTTGCAGATATCTGGGGAGCTATAAAGGACATGCCTTTAACCATGCGACAAATGATACCGATGATGTTTTTTACTTGGTATGCCATGTTTATTTATTGGATTTATATCGCAAAAACACTTTCTCGTTCTGTTTTTGGGGCAACAGCTTCAAGTACCGAAGGCTTTAGAGATGCTGATATACTATCGGGGCAAATTGGTGCTTTTTATAATTTTATTGCTTTTGTATCTGCATTTGGTTTAGCTTGGTTAGCAAAAAGATACGGAGCGAAACATATTCATGCCATTTGCCTATCATTAGCAGGAGTAGGTTTGTTTGTTTTACCATATATAAGTAGCCCAATTCTAGTATTTATACCAATGGTAGGTATGGGTTTGTCTTGGGCAAGTATGATGGGAAATCCTTACGTAATTTTAGCAGGTAGCATTCCAGAAAAAAGAACGGGTGTTTACATGGGTATTTTTAATATGTTTATTGTAATACCAATGTTATTACAAAACGTTACCATGCCATTGTATTACGAAAGTTGGTTAAACAATAACCCCATCAATGCCATGAAATTGGCGGGTGTAATGTTGTTGTTAGGAGCTGTTTCTACACTTTTTATCCGAACAAAAAAAACAGTTTAGATTAATAAAAATTAGAAGGTTTAAAAGTTCTGAGACGATAGTCCTCAGAACTTTTTTTGTTTTTATATAACATTAGCCAATAAATTGATTACCTTAAATAGTTTTATAAAATTGCTTTTTTTAAATTCAAACAAAATTAACCAATCTAACTCAAATTAATTTTATTAAGTTATGAAACTAGTATCCTACAAAACAGAAGAAATGGAGCATTTAGGGATTTATCTGAGTGGTAAAATTTATAACCTAAACTCGCTAAACCATGTCATTCCTGATAACATGAATGAGTTTTTACGCGGAGGAGAAGCACTAATGGATGCTGCTCATGCGGTTTATAACGATTTAGTTTCTGGTAAAATAATAGCCAAACAAGAAATATTTTTTGAGTTATTGGCTCCAGTCCCTCATCCAACATCTTGCAGAGATGCTTATGCATTTAAACAACATGTGGCTACAGCTAGGAAGAACAGAAATGCGCCAATGGTAACAGAATTTGATGAATTTCCTGTGTTTTACTTCGCAAATCATAATTCAATAGTAGGAACGGGTGAGGTTAAAGTTATGCCAGATCATTTGCAGCAGTTAGATTTTGAGCTAGAAGTAGCGGTGGTTTTAAATAAAAAGGGAAGAAATATAAAAGCTAGTGATGCGGATGATTATATAGCGGGCTATATGATTATGAATGATTTTAGTGCGAGAACTTTGCAGTTGGAAGAAATGAAACTGAATTTAGGACCAGCAAAAGGTAAAGATTTTGCTACGGCTTTAGGTCCGTGGTTAGTTACTCCAAACGAACTAGAGCCGTACAGAGTTTTTACAAAAGAAGGTCATACAGGAAATAGTTATCAATTAGGCATGAAGTGCCGAGTTAATGGAAAAGAAGTTTCATCAGGTAATTTAGAAAGTATGGATTGGACATTTGCCGAAATTATAGAGCGTTGTGCTTACGGGGTAGATGTTTTACCCGGGGATGTAATTGGCTCTGGTACTGTAGGTACTGGTTGTTTTTTAGAATTAAACGGTTCAGCAATTTTAGAAGATCCAAACTTTACACCGCAATGGTTGCAAATAGGCGATATTATAGAATTAGAGATTACTGGTTTAGGTGTATTAAGTAATATTATAGTTGCCGAAGAAACAGATTTCTCTATTTTAGCACTTAAAAAAAATACAAATGTTGTCGCTTAAAGTATCAGATTTAACCAATACAGAAACTTATCAACTTTTAAGCGCCGCTGTGGCTCCTCGTCCTATTTGTTTTGCATCAACCATAGATAAAAAAGGAAATGTAAATTTAAGTCCGTTTAGTTTCTTTAATATGATGAGCTCAAACCCACCAATCTGTGTTTTTTCACCAGTACTAAGGGGTAGGGACGGAAGTTCTAAAAACACATTGGATAATATTTTAGAAGTGCCAGAAGTTGTGATCAATATTGTGAACTACAAAATGGTGCAACAAACTTCTTTGGCGAGTACAGAATACCCAAAAGGTATAAATGAATTTGTTAAGGCAGGATTTACCGAAATTGCTTCTGAAAATATTAAACCACCTCGTGTGAAAGAAGCTCCAGTTCAACTAGAGTGTAAAGTTAACCAAGTTATTCCTTTAGGGAAAGAAGGTGGTGCAGGAACCATTGTAGTTGCTGAGGTAATAATGATCCATATTGATGAAAGTGTTTTAGATGAAAATGGTAAAATTGATATATTTAAAATAGACCAAGTTGCCCGTTTGGGCGGCAATTGGTATAGCCGTATCACTCCAGAAAGCTTATTTGAGGTTGCAAAACCTTTATCAAAATTAGGGATAGGTATTGATGCTTTATCTGATGATATTAAAAATTCAAATATTTTAACAGGCAACCATTTGGGGCAATTGGCAAATGTGGAGCATTTACCAACAGCAGAAGAAGTAGAAGCGTTTGCAAAAAACATGGAGGTAAAAGAAATTTTAGATAGCACAATTGGCGATAATAAAACACGTACCACCCAATTGCATTTAAAAGCGGTTGTATGGTTGGATAAGGGTAGGGTAGAAGACGCTTGGAAATTGTTATTGCAAGATTGAGTTTTCAATAAAAGTATTATCTAATAAACTTAAGCATACTAAAGCACAATACTTTATAATTGATTTATAGGGATTTTGATAAAAAATTTTGCAAAACAAATATGAATGCCTATTTTTGCAATCCGATTTAAGAGAAAACATTTAGTTTAACTTAAGAAGGAAAAATAATTTAACATTATGGACCTGTGGCTCAACTGGATAGAGCACTTGACTACGGATCAGGAGGTTAGGGGTTCGAATCCCTTCAGGTTCACATTAATTTTAAGGTAAAGCCTTTTTGCCAAAGCAAAAAGGCTTTTTAAATTTTAATCAAAATCATATATGCTAAATATTGTTCTCTTTGGCCCTCCGGGTGCTGGTAAAGGCACACAATCTCAAAACTTAATACAGCAATATAACTTAGTACACCTATCAACCGGTGATATCTTAAGAGGCGAGATAAGTAATGGAACTCCGCTTGGTTTAGAAGCAAAAAAATTAATGGATCAAGGTTTATTAGTGCCAGATGAGGTAGTAATTGGCATGATTTCTAACAAGTTAGACAGCAATAAAGACGCTAAAGGATTTATATTTGACGGCTTTCCTCGTACAGTAGCACAAGCAGAAGCTTTAGATCAAGTTTTGGCATCTAAAAATGACGCAATTTCTGCAATGATTGCTTTAGAGGTTAATGAAGTTGAATTAGAGAAAAGATTATTAATAAGAGGTAAAGATTCTGGCAGACCAGATGATCAAAACCCAGAAATTATTAGAAAAAGAGTACAGGAATATACTAGTAAAACAGCTCCTGTGGCTAACTTTTATAAAGCACAAAGTAAATTTTACTCGGTAGCAGGAATTGGTACTATCGATGGAATTTTCACAGCAATTAAAGCTGTAGTAGAAAAACTTTAAATGCTTTAATAGCATTAAGAAACTGCTTAATTTTACGAGATTAAGCAGTTTCTTTGTTATTAGTGTTAGGGTTTTAAATTTAAATTCATCTCCGTTAAAGGAGCTTAAATATTCAAAATGTCTCAGGGAACAAACTTTGTTGATTACGTTAAAATTTCATGTAAATCTGGAAACGGTGGCCCCGGTTCTGCATATTTACACAGAGATAAAAAAACAAGTATGGGTGGGCCAGCAGGTGGAGACGGCGCCAGAGGTGGCCATGTAATTGTAAGAGGCAATGCTCAATTGTGGACTTTGCTGCATTTGAAATTTAGGAAACATGTTTTTGCCGGAGAAGGTGGTGCTGGTGGCGCAACCATGAAATCGGGTAAAATGGGTAGAGATGAAATTTTAGAAGTGCCATTAGGTACTATTGCCAAAGATGCCGAAACCGGTGAAGTGCTTTTTGAAATTACAGAAGACGGAGAAGAAAAAATATTGTTAAAAGGTGGAAAAGGTGGCTTAGGAAATTCACACTTTAAATCTCCAACGCACCAAACACCACGTTATGCACAACCAGGGTTGCCTGGCGAAGAGGCTTGGAGAATATTAGAGCTTAAAGTTTTAGCAGATGTTGGTTTGGTAGGTTTTCCGAATGCTGGTAAATCAACTTTATTGTCTGTAATTACTGCTGCAAAACCAGAAATAGGAGATTATCCATTTACTACTATTGTTCCTAATTTAGGTATCGTTTCTTATCGCGGGCATCAGTCTTTTATTATGGCCGATATTCCGGGTATTATTGAAGGAGCATCTGAAGGTAAAGGTTTAGGATTTAGATTTTTGCGCCATATAGAACGAAATGCGGTATTGTTATTCATGGTTCCAGCAGACACTTCGCGTACCATTAAAGAAGAGTATGAGATTTTATTAGCTGAGTTAACTGCCTACAATCCAGAGTTATTGCAAAAACCCAAAGTAATTGCCATTACCAAAACAGATTTGTTAGATGATGAATTGCAAAAGGAAATGGTAGAGCAATTGCCAAAAGGAATTCCGTCTATTTTTATTTCTTCTTTAGCAAACAAAAACTTGATAGAATTGAAAGATTTGCTGTGGAAAGCGATTAATGATTAAAGTTGCTGCTTTTCATAAAACATTTTTGTTTTTAAAAACACTTTAAAATAAAATCTATTTGGGCTACATTAATTAGCCTTAATAGATTTTATTTATAATTTGAAGGGAAATTTACTGTTTTATAAACTTAGCTGAATCATTACCGCTTTTAAGTAAATATAGGCCCGAGGTCAAATTTTGAATATCAAACTCTATTGTACCATAAGCACTTTTGGTTTGTAATATTTTACCGTTTATATCTAAAAGCGTAACATCATTTTTAGCGTTGCTTACAAAAACTTTAAATTGTGCAGGGTTAGGATAAATTGAAAACTCTACACCATCTAATCCTTTAACGTACCTAACTAAATCATCGTAAACAGTTTCATCTCCGTTTAAATCCATTTGTTTAAGTCTGTAATAAGCTGCTAATTTAGCATCGGTATCTATAAATTGATAGTTAGATTTACCATCATAGTTACCTTTACCGTTTACTGTTGCAATTTGGATAAATGTTTTACCATCTAAACTTTTTTCTAAAACGAATTGCTTGTTGTTAATTTCTGAAAGGGTAACCCATGACAATAAATTTCCTTGTGTTTCTGCCTTTGCGGAAAAACTAATTAAAGTAACAGGTAGAACATTAGGGATGGTTACAATACCTGCGGTATTATTGTTAGCCGTTTCCCCATCAAAAATTCTTGCTTTAACGGCATTTCTAAGTGATAAATTAAATGCGGCTGATGGTTTATAATTGTTGAATGTCTGTCCGTTAACTGTGCCATCGTAAGTTACGTCTTTTCCGTCAACGGTTAAACCTGACATTGCTGGGGCAATAATTCTTATAAATGTTGCATTTCCACCGCTAATCTTGGTGTCGTTTAATTGATTTAATCTTGCTTTGGAGCCAAAAATTTGAATTGGGTCGTAATTACTTGCTGGAGTACCTGTGTGGTTAATTAATGTACCTCCTTTTAATGTCATCTCAGAAACAAATGAACCTGTTGATGTTGCATTTTCATTAAGCACTCCAATGAAACTAGAATTGGTAATAGTTGCACCATCAATTATCACATTTGTACTATATGAAGTGTTCCCTGTATTATCTAACCAAATACCAATTCTATTATTTGAGTAGGTGCCATTTTTTATAGTAAATCTATTTGGGAAGAATGTAGATTTTTTAACTGCAAAGGCATAAATCCCGTCAGATGCACCATCAACTGTATTACTTTCTATTAAAATAGAATTGTCACCAGCTAAATTAGCGACAAGAATTCCCTCAAGTACGTTAGAGGAAGGTATAGTAAGACCGTCAGCTGTCCATGTGGTGTAGTCTGCTTTTGTAACGGTGTTATTTGATATTGTTAATGATGGAAAATTAAAACTAGTTGAACCAGTACAAACAATACCGTATTTGTAAGCTGCTATTTGATTATTATTGATAATCATATCGCCATAACCAAATACATTATAATGAGGTTGTATAGCTCTGTCACATCTTGTGAATCTGTTGTTTTTTATTTCAGCAGTATAATTTAAAGTTACTAAACCTAAAGCTGTAGAATTATTAACACCAATTATATTATCGAAGCTATTGTTTTCAATAAATAGTCCATACTGCCCGTTGGTGGCACTCATAACTATTCCTCTTCCAGAGAAATCGGAAAATCTATTATTTATGATAGAATAATTTGCATCATCATTGACTGTTGTTTTTTGAATACCTGTAGCAACCCTAGCTCCTTTATTATTAATTGTGCGAGGTGTATCATCATTTAACAAGTCATTTGTGCCTTCAAGTGAAATGCCATCAATTGTAATGTTTGAAGAAGATAACCTAACTAACGGTATGTTGAAATCAGTTACAGATGGTTTAAGAATAGTTGCTGGTTTTATCCAATTCCAAGGCTCTACACCTGAGTTATTGCCTTTTAATGTTAAAGCTTTTGTGATATCAATTTTTTCTACATAAGTACCTGCTGCTATTTTTATAAGATCAAAATCTGTTGTACTTACATCGTTAATAGCAGCTTGTATTGTTGAGTACCCTTTTTGTTTGTAAACATTAATCACAGGAAAGTCAACTGTGGTAGTTGCTGTTGTTCCGTTATCAGCCAAAAACATAAATTCACCAAATTTAGTGTCACTAAATGTGAGCGTATTTGCAGTTGTGTTTTTGGTTAAGCCGTTAGCAGCAACAATTCTTTTAATAGGTGGGTTTGAAGTTCCATTATATAAGTAAACTGCTAATTCTGTTTCTGTTAAGCCACTATTAAAAGTGTTCTCGTTATATCCAAAAGTTGCGGTATAATTTACATTAGACATCTCTTCGGCCTCAATTCCCCATGAAAAGCCTGCATATTTGGAAGTTCCTATTGGTGCATTTGTATTTAAGCCTCTGTTAAATTCTAAATATAAATAGCCTATTTCGTCTCCGTCATTATTTTCATCATCAAAAACTGTTGAAGCATTTAAATTAATTGTAATAGGAATGCTTGTTTTATTTCCATTTACAAAAGTTGCTAAAGGGAATACAAAGTTTAAATTGGAAGCACTAAAAACTTTTCCTATTTCAGCATCATAATTATTATTAACAACCACATAACCAGGTGTAGCACCGGTATTGTCATAAGTCATATTTTTAGAAAAATATAATTCTGCACCACCGTTGTTGTTATCATTAGTTTTGGATGATACATAAATATCGCCATTTTTAAGACTTAGGCTTTCGGAAATTTCAATTCCACTAGTTATTTCAATACCTGATGTTCTGTCAATTATTAAGTCTTTAACTACCATGTAGTTATCTACCTTTGCTATAGTCCCAGTACCTGCAAATCTAATTGTACCATTTTCTGCATCAATGTCTCCATCATTAAGCAAATCTTCTAAAATGGTAAGTGTAAAATTTTTAACATCTAATTCAGCATCTTCTACAGATATATTTTTCACAGTCAAGTTTTCTACTAAAGAGATGTCATCAGTCATTGATAGATAATAGGGGATTCCGGTAATTTTTGGCATATTTGAAGTAGAACCTGAACCTATATTGAGTATTCCGTAACTGCCTGAGAAGAAAACACTTCCATTAGATGTGTTTATTTCTTCGGCACTTAAACTGGTGTAATTAGGTATTATTAACTTTCCATTATTGATGTTTACAATGTTTCCGTCCATTTCAAATTCCCCATAAAGGGTAATTTCAGCACCGTTGTTTATAGTAATGTTATTTCTAAATTCTACATATCCAGGGTAATATAAACCAAAAGATTTTGTAGCTGTTAAAGTTGGAATACCATTATTTGGACTTACATCTTCTAAAATATAAATATTTCCACCACTAGGGATAGCAGCATAAGCTGCATTAAAAGTTGCATAACCGGTAAAATTGCCAGTAGTTAATTCTGCCAAATAAGGGCCTGTTAAATTGGTAGAATTAATTGATGTTGTTCCTCCATTATTATTAACATCTGAAACTGGTCCCGAAGCAAAAGTTGTAGTTATCGATGGATTTTGAATTGAACCAGTTCTCTTAAAAAATGTATTTGAAATATTTAGACTATTGGTTGCAACGTTTCTAATATCGTAATGATTGTATGTGTTAGCTGTTCCAATATTATTATCGATAAAAGTAGAGTTTATAATTGAGAGAGATCCTCCTTGTGAATTATTTTCATTGATAGCTGTTCCTGACCCATTAAAAGATTCCCCAATTTTTACACCTGCATTATTTTTTGTAAAAAAGCATCTGTCTATTGTTGTATTTCCATTCCAAATTGCTTTTTGTGAAGCAAAAGAGCCAAAATCTCTGGCTTTAATGATAACAGCCGCTCCATTTAAATCAGTACCACTATTAGGTTTGCCGCAACCTGCAAAAGTAGTATTGGTAATATTGATGTTTCCAGTATAGGTTTGCCATTTTAAATCTACATCAACGGCAGCTGGTTGTCCTGTTAAGGTTTGCCCAACCTCTTCAAAAAATGAATTGGTTACCGTTAAACCCGATAATTTTTCGGCATATATACCTTTGTATTTAATTTGTTCAAATTGACAATAATCAAATAAAACATTTGAAACATTAGCTGTTAAAGAAGGAGAAACTGTTTGGGAAGCGTGAAAAGCAATACCCGCATCGTAAACATTAAGTTTTACAAAACTTAGATTACTTACTGTGTAACCATCTGGTATTTTAAAAATTGTGGCTCCGTTTGTACTTCCAGCCGTATAGGCTCCAAATTCATTATCATTCCAATAGCCACTAACATTAGTAAACTCAAATCTTATTTCAGAAGAATTATTAGCGTAAGTTATTACATTTCCGCTCCAAACATTAGAATTTGTACTTGAGCCATAAATATTAATGTTTGAAAATAAAGAATTGGAGGGAACATCAAAAAAAACATTTGCATAACCCTCAATAGTCATGTTTTTAATAACCATTAAATTACTTAAACTTCCACCTGCTGTAAAAGTGATAAAATTACCACCGTTTCCTTTAAAAATGGTGTTTTCGTCTTTTGTACCTTGTATGGTTAATTGTTTATTCACTATTAAACCACTTTCAGAAAATTCACCATTCCCAATATCAATAACATCACCAGCGGAAGAGGCTGCAATTGCTGCTGCTAAGGTGCTTAAAGCATAGTTTGGCGCTTTACCATCGCCAGTAGCATTTTTTCTGACATACCAAGTTGCTGCATGTAAACTTTGAAAAGAGAAAATTAAAATGAAAATTACCGAGAGATTCTTGTAGATTTTTTTCATAAAATTATATTAGATTTTTTAACAAATCTCTATAAAATTAAGTCCCTGAAAAATACCTACTTATGGGTAATTTTTAATTAGTAGAAAAATTTTTATTAAATATTATTTTAGGTGTAAAGTTTATATTTTCTTGTTTACATGAATAATATACAAAGTTTATTCCTTCAGCTACAACAGTAAATAGGCATATAAATAGAATTATCTATGGGTTCTAAAATCGTTCTTTTAAAACCATATCTATACACATTACCGCTGCTAAAATTAATAAACGGTTAGGATCGTTTTCAGGAACACTTTGGTTAATGTTTAGCATATAATTATCAGCAGAAGTGAATAACTCTCTTCCAATACCTGCCCATTTTTTACTTACATGCGCCAGCTCTGTATTGTCTTGAATAAATTTAAAATCCCAGCTAGTCCATTTACCTTTTAAGGTACAAACCACACGGTCGTCTAAATCTAAAATATCAAATTTTCCGCCAATTGAAAAGAATTTTTGTTTAAACTTTCCAATTAATTTTTCTCTTTCATCAAAAACTTCAACGGTAGATACAAATATAGAAACACCTCGTTTTACTCTTAAAATGCTTTCCCCTTGCGGCGTGGTAATTTCAATATCGAATGGCGTCATTCGTTTATAATCTGTAAAGCGAAGTATTTTGCTAAAGAAGCCTAAGTTTTGCTCTCTACAAAGCAAAATCATTTCCTGCGAGTTAGGGTCAAAAATATCATAATTATTAGAGGCTTTAAAAATGCCACGATGTTCTTTTACAAAGAATAGATTTTTGTTTAGGATAGGATTCATGATGTTTTTCTTAATTTATGATAAACATAATGATTTATTTTCTTGATTTAGAAAATGGGATAAGCTAGATGATTTTTGTTTTGCGTTAGGGATAGAAATGGTATCCTTTTTTTGCCACCGGCATAAAGCAGATGGCAAAAAAAGATACCTTGCCTGCGGCAGGCTAATGTTTAGCTCGTCCGACAGCTGGCGCAAACGCCCTGATTTTTATTTATAAGGAAAATACACAAAGTTTGCACCTTCTGGCACAATGGTAAACACGCACATAAAGTCATCTGCGGGTTTAAAACTTTGTATAAACATTTCTTTTTTAGAGTGCTGTATGATTCCTTTTTCTACAAACTCTTCTAATGTGGAGGCTTGAATAGTCCAGCTGGTACCTAATTCTGTACGGTCTAAAATCATTTCGCCAAGGGCAACTTCATGCTGGTGTGCTACAAAAATAGGGTAGGCAGATAAGCCCTCCACCATAATTTCAATTGCAACTTCTCTTAAAGTTTCATTATAAAACTCCAGGTCTCTTTTTAAACTTAACAGCGGACTTTCTGGTGCTGGTTGTTGTCCGCCGTTTTGATCTAATAGTTCTTCTGGAGTCATTTTTTTAGTTTTAAAAGTACAACGTTTTCTACATGCTGCGTATGCGGAAACATATCAACAGGTTTAATGCGCACTAAATCATACTTTTCTTTTAAGCGAATTAAATCGCGAGCTTGTGTGGCAGCATTACAACTTACGTACACAATTTTATCAGCTTCCATTTCCATTAAACGCTCTACCACCTCTGGGTGCATCCCTGCCCTTGGAGGGTCGGTAATTATCACATCTGGTTTGCCGTTATGATTAATGAAATCGTTATTTAAAATGTCTTTCATATCGCCAGCGTAAAAAACAGTATTGTTAATGCCGTTAACTTCAGAATTTATTTTGGCATCAATTATAGCATCTGGTACATACTCTACACCAACTACTTTTTTAGCCATTTTAGCTACAAAGTTGGCAATGGTTCCGGTTCCGGTATATAAATCGTACACCAATTCATCGCCTTTTAAGTCGGCAAAATCACGAGTAATTTTGTACAATTCGTAAGCTTGTAAAGAATTGGTTTGATAAAAAGATTTTGGCCCAATACGAAATCTTAAACCTTCCATTTCTTCCTCAATGTATGCTTTCCCGTTGTATAAGAGTACTTCTTGATCAGAAAAAGTGTCGTTTTTCTTTTGGTTAATGATGTATAATAAAGAAGTGATTTGAAGGAACTGTGCTTTTACAAATTCCATAACCAGTTCTACTTGTCCCTCCTCTGGGTAAGCAAATATTACAATCACCATTAACTCACCGGTAGATGAAGTACGAATTACAAGATTACGTAAAGCACCTTCATGTGCTCTTAAATCGTAAAAAGAAATATTATTTTCGATAGCAAATGCGGCTATACTATTTCTTAAATCATTTGATGGATCTGCTTGCAAATAGCAATGATCTATTTTTAAAATTTTATCGAAACGTAATGGAACGTGAAAGCCTAAAGCATTCAATTCTCTTTCATCCTCAATAATATCATCCTGGCTTGTTAACCAACGTTTATTAGAGAAAGTGTATTCTAACTTATTGCGGTAATATTTATCCTGTACGGATGGTAAAATAGCTTCTGCATGGCTAACATCTAAGCCTGCTAAGCGTTGTAACGCATCTAAAACAGATTTTTGTTTGTATTTGAGTTGCGCCCCGTAATCCATGTGTTGCCATTTGCAACCACCACAAACGCCAAAATGGCTACAAAAAGGTTCTACTCTTTCTGGCGAAGGAGTAATAAGATGTGCAATTTTTGCTTCAGCAAAGTTTTTTTTCTTTTTATAAACGGTAGCATCAACTACATCTCCAGGGATTGCTTTTTCTATAAATACCACTAAATCTTCTGATCGGGCAACTCCTTTACCTTCTTCGGCTATATCATGTACGGTTAAACCCGTTAACGTTTGCTGCTCTCTTGCTCTTCTCAAAACTGTATTTTATTTAAGGGTGCAAATTTAGTAAAAAGGATTAAAGATTGAGGTTTATGGTAGAAGGAATGTTTAATGGTGTTTAAAGTTTGAGGTGGAAGGTTTAGGCTTCGGGTAGAACTAAAGAGAGCTAAATTTAAGGAGAAAGTTTTAGTTTTAAAGTTTAGATAGTTTTAAATTTACGATGCGATAAGGAAAGGATTTAGGCAAAGAAATTCCATACAGCTTTTATTGGAATGCAGTTATTTAGCTGAAATGTTTAATCTATTTAAATAAGCTGAGGATAAAATTCCAAAATGTTAGATTGGATTTTTCTGCTAATTCAAATTGCTCGTCAATCATTGAAGAAAAATCTTGTAGTTCTTTGCGCATTATTTTATTTTTAATTGCACAATATAGCTAATTTTGAACCAAAAACCGAATTGGTATTATTGTTTTAGAATTAAAAGTAGTTTATTAAATTAAGCAGACCAAAGAATTATTAATTTAATTATTTATTGGTTTTTGCTGAAATTGCTGCTGGCCATTTTATTAAGCCTCCATCAAGTTCATAAACTTCTTTAAAGCCTTCATTACGCATAGCTTCTGCTGCGCTGGCGCTTCTTCCTCCACTTAAACAATAAACAAAAATAGGAGATGCTTTATCAAAATTTGATATTTGAGATTGAAAATTGTTGCCATTCCAATCAATATTTATTGCGTTTTGTAAGTGTCCATTTGAAAATTCATCTGGTGTACGCACATCAATAATTGGAGCGTTTGGAAGTGTTTTGATTTTTGCTTCAAAATCTTGAGTATTAAGATTACTGTTGTTTTGTTTTACATTGTTGCTAGAAGCAATTAGTGCGAGAAAAGAAATCAGAATAAAAAAATACTTTTTCATTAAGCTATTGATATTTAGCTAAAATTTTTGCCAATTGATTTGCAGGTACCACACCAGATTGACGCCATTTAACTTCTCCATTTTTAAAAATTATTAATGTAGGTACGCCTTGCACTTGATAAGCGCTTGCTGCTTTTGGGTTTTTATCTACATCAACTTTTAAAATTGTAGTACTATCACCTAAATTCTTTTTTAATTCATCCAAAATAGGTTTCATCATTTTGCATGGTCCGCACCATTCTGCAAAAAAATCTACCAATACAGGTTTGTCTGATTTTATGATTTCTGAAAATGTTGCCATATTATTTAGATTTTACTTCTTCAAATCTAATATCTTCTATTTCTTGCTTATTATATTTTGGGGTTTTAGTGCTACAGTATCCGCTAAAGCAATTTCCGCCGGCACAACCAAAAGAAAATAATCCCATCGCTGCAAAGTAACTTCCTAAAACTACACCAAACCATTGATGTTGCGTTACAGATTGTATAATTACAATTATTCCTAATGTAACATATAATCCTCTTTTAAACGTCCATCCTGATAAAATTCTTTCTCTCATACTTAGTTAATTTTAGTATTTAAACTGATCCAACCACCAGCATTATATACTTCTTTAAAACCATTAGATGTTAAAATGCTTTTTGCCGATGCACTGCGCATACCTGAAGCACAACATGTAATAACAGGTTTGTCTTTTTTAATTTTTGATAAACTGCCTTCAATAGTTTGCAAAGGAATATTTACTGCACCTTTTATATGTGCCGATTGAAATTCTGCCTTGGTTCGCACATCAATTAATTGAGCACCGCTTTGCAAAAGTTCTTTGTAGTTGACTTTTGGTCCTAAACCAAAAATGGTTTTTAAAAACTGTATCATCTTAATAGCTAGTTTAAATTACCGTTAACATCGTACCAACTTCCGCCATTCTCACAATCGATATTGGCGCTTTTTAAAAATGTAGTAGCTTGTTGGCTCCGCATTCCGCTAGCGCAACATAAAACAATTGGTTGCTGCATAGCTTTAATTTCATCTACTCTTAAGTGTAACTCTTGTAAAGGAATATTGACACTCCCTACAACACTTCCTCCCAAATATTCTGCAGGTGTTCTTACATCTATCACTGTTTTTTTATTACTCATGGCTTTTAATTTCTTTTTTAAATAGATTGAACAATAAACCACCCATAACTGCTCCGTTAATACTACTGTTTAAAGGTTTTGAAGTAATAGCGCAAGTGCCACTAGCACAACCTATAAAATGATAATAGTCATAGCCTGCAATTAGACCCAAGAGCACACCTAGTATCGTAAGCTTATGTTGGTTTATAAAATTCATCTTTTTAATTAGTGTTCTTTTTTGTTGTTAAATATTTGCTCGTTGTTATAAAACACTTCCCATGTAACAGGTAAAGCTTTTTTTAACATACTGCTTACGCCGCAATATTTTTCTTGCGAATCGTTAACTGCATTTAACGCAGCTTCTTTGTTTTCTTCACCTCCTTTAAAATCATATTGAAGGTGTATAGCTATATATTCTATTGGTGCTTTTTTGCTAATTTCTCCTGTTGCCTTAATGCTAAAATCATCAACTTCTTTTTGTGCTTTTCTAAGAATTGCAACAATATCCATTCCTGTACAACCAGATAATGCAGATAGTATAAAAGGTTTTGGTGTGGGACCTTGCTCTTCACCGCCAACTTTCTCAGGAGCATCCATTACTACTGTATGGCCATTTATTAATGCATTAAATTGCATTTTACCCATCCATTGGGTTTCAATTTCGTGGCTCATACTATTTAGATTTTTTACATGTAGAAATACCAAAAGGCAAATACAAAGGACATATACTGATGAAACTTGTGGCAACAAAAATTATTGCCAAAACACTAAGTATCAGTGCACTTGTTCCGGTAATTTGATTAGTGAAATATAATACTGCAATAACAATAGCAACTAGTATTCTAATTACTTTGTCTGTTGAACCCATGTTTTTTTTCATCGTCTTTGAATTTTGTATAACAAATATCCAACAATGAATTAATGAATTCTGTGACAAATATCACATACAGAAAAGGGTTTGGTTATAAAGCACTTAAAAGCTTGATTTGGTGGCGGTAAAGTAATAATTTATTGTCGTTTTCTAGTTTTTTTAATAGGCGAGAAATGACTTCTCGTGAGCTTGCCATTTCATTAGCAATTTGTTCATGAGAAAGGTTAATTAATGATGAACCAGTAGCTTTTGATTTTTCTTTAAGATAATGAATTAAGCGTTCATCAAGCTTTTGGAACGCAAGTTGGTCTATAGATTTTAGCAGTTCATTAAAACGGGTGCGAATGGTAGTCATTACAAAACTTTTCCAAGTTGCGTATTTCATCATCCATTCGTCCATTGTTGCTATCGGGATGGCTAAAAATTCAACATCATCTTCTGCTTGTGCTTTAACTTCACTTGGGAATTGTTGCATGCAACAAGTAAAAGACATAGCACAACTTTCTTTTGCACTTACATAATAAAGCAGTAGCTCATGTCCATTTTCGTCAATTCTCGAAATTTTGAGAGTTCCAGAAAGTACAATTGGAATTACCCTAACTGTTTGGCCAATATCAATAATAATATCTCCTTCTTTGGCTTTTAAGTATTGAGCCTTACTTTGAAGCTCCGTTAATAATTCGGGTTCAAACAATGGCGAAAATTGTTCTTTTATGTTCATTTATAACTGAAGAATTAATTTGCCATAAAATATTTTTTACCCAAACAAATCGCTACTTAAATACCTATCGCCTCTATCGCAAGCTATAAAAACAATAACCCCTTCTTTTAATTCTTTTGCTAATTCTAAAGCTGCATAACATGCACCACCACTACTCATACCTGCAAAAATGCCTTCTACTTTAGCTAGTTTTCTGACCATTTGCGTCGCATTATCTTGTGAAATATCAATTACTCTATCTACTCTGCTTGCATCAAAAATTTTAGGTAGATAAGCTGCTGGCCAACGCCTAATTCCGGGTATAGATGCACCCTCTGTTGGCTGGCACCCCACAATCTGAATAGCTGGGTTTTGTTCTTTCAAAAACATGGAAGTCCCCATAATAGTTCCGGTTGTACCCATAGAACTTACAAAATGAGTAAGTTTATGTTCGGTATCTTTCCAAATTTCTGGTCCGGTAGTTTTATAATGTGCTAAGTAATTATCGGCGTTAGCAAACTGGTTTAGTAAAAAATATTCATCAGTTGCACCTTTTTCTTCTGCATAATCTCGACATTTTTCAATATCATCTAACAAAATCACTTTTGCGCCAAAAGCCTCCATGGTTTGTGTGCGTTCTTTGGTAGAGTTGGAAGGCATAATCAGTTCAATTTCCAAATCAAATAAACGAGCAATCATAGCTAAAGCAATTCCTGTATTACCACTGGTTGCTTCTATTAACTTTGTTCCAGCTTTTATATCACCACGTTCAACCGCACTTTTTATCATGTTTAACGCTGCTCTGTCTTTTACGCTACCGGCAGGATTATTACCTTCTAATTTAGCGTAAACTTTAACATTTGCGTTGGTGTTTAGTTTGGTAATTTCTACAAGTGGTGTATTGCCTACTAAATCTATAATTGTACTCATGATTCTGTTAAGTTTGAATTTTCTACCACTTTTATAGTTGGAGTATGGTAAACAGTTGAATTTGGAGCTACACTTTTTGTTAGCCAAACGTTGCCACCAATAATACTATTTGTACCAATAACAGTTGCACCGCCTAAAATGGTGGTATTGCTGTAAATTACCACATTGTCTTCTAATGTTGGGTGGCGTTTAGTACCTGCCAAATTCTTGCTTACACTTAATGCACCCAATGTTACTCCTTGATAAAGCTTTACATTTTTACCTAAAACAGCGGTTTCTCCAATAACAATTCCTGTACCGTGGTCAATACATAAATATTGCCCAATTTGTGCACCAGGATGGATATCAATACCGGTTTTAGAGTGCGCATATTCAGTTAAAATACGCGGAATAAGTGGAGTTTTAAGTTGTAAAAGTTGATGCGCAATACGATAAAATGCAATTGCCATAAAACCAGGATAAGTTCTGATGACCTCAAACTCATTATTGGCAGCAGGGTCCCCGCTATTTAATGCAATAATATCAGTTTTTAAGTTTTCGTAAATAGTGTTTAAACTATCAATAAACTGTTCTGCAATAACGTCGTTATGGCAATCTTTACAAGCTTGGGTAGCATCTAAAAGGTTATTTAGCTCTTTTTTTAATTGCGAAAACTCATCTTCAATTTCTTCTTCCGAATTAAATTTCTTGTCAGAAAGTTCTGGAAAAAGTAAACCAATTATTTGTAATGCCCATTTTGCAATCTCTTCGTTTGGAGGAATTGCTTGTGCACTTTGCTGCCTTTGGTAAAGGGTACTTAAAAAGTCTTTATTCATTTTCTTACACCAAAGGTAAGCAATCGGAGTTTTTTAAGGTACAGAAATAAAAAAATGTTGTTAATGGTTTGTAAAAAAGAATGGTATCAATCATAATGATACCTACATTTTGCAATTAAAATTTCGTCGTCTTGAATTTTATAAATCAATCGATGTTCATCATTAATTCTTCTTGACCAAAAACCTTTGTATTTAAATTTTAAAGGTTCTGGTTTACTAATCCCTGAAAAAGGAGTACGAGAAATGTCCTTTAATAAATCGTTTATTTTAGCTAAAAACTTCTTGTTTGTTTTCTGCTAATAAAGATAATCTTCCCAAGATTCATCAACAAAAACGTATCTCATAAATCTATCAAATCTTTTTCGAAAGATTGTTTATTGGTTAATTTTTCAATAGCAGCATCTAAACGTTTCTCATTTTTTGAAGAGCCTAATTCGTGGTTTGTTGCTAATAACGAATAGTATTCATCTAAAGACATAATCACGACACCATTATCTTTACCTCTATTAATGATAAGAGTTTCAAAATTTTTTGAAACTTTGTCAAAATAGCTTTTAATGTTTTTTCTGAATTCAGAGATAGTGGTAGTTAACATGTTTGTACGTTATTTTGTAGAAAAATAAGTGCAAATATTGATAATAAAAATAGGCTAGTTAGTGCCTCTTTGGTTAAAATTTATAGCAAAAAATACTTTAAACTCTCTTTAAAATACTCTCCCGCTTTTAATATTTTATCTTTTAAGGCTACAATAGTTGTTACTTTTCCTTTGTTAGGGATAATAAAATCTTTATCAGGAACCCCAATATCCGTAACCTTAGTAGCAAACCAATTTACATGTTCTCTTGGGAAAACAACTCCCAAAATCATTCCGGGTAAGCCAGTAAAAGATTCTGGGCCTCCAGAAACAATAATCTCATCTGTATAAAAAGCAACCACATAAATAGAATCCATAATGATGGCGTTTGCTCTGCGGCAATTATAACCTGCAATTTCTCGTACCTCTGAAGTTATTTTCCAATCAATTTTTCTCAGACTATCTTTAACAATAAAGTCTTCTTCAAAAACTGTTTTTTTAGTGCTGAAATTTTTCGCTTTAAAATCGGTGTAAACTTCATTTATTTGCCCAGCATTGGTAAGCCAGTAGCCCATTTTTACTTTTTCGTTATCTTCTAAAACTGGCGTAAAAAGACTTTTGTTTTGGTCAAAAATAAGTTTTGATCTAAATTTAATAAACTGAGGCTGGGTGCTTTTATATTTCTCGTAATATTCTTGCTGAAAAGAATTATCATTATTTTTTGGTTTTAGCAACGCGTAAATATTAACTGTTTTTTCAAATTCAATTATACCGTGGTTTGTGAAACGAGCAAACTGACCATAAGAAATTTGAGTACAAAAAATAAGCGTAAAAGTTATAATGATGTTTTTCATATTAGTTGCTTTTTAAGTTTCCAAATTTTGAGAAATCCCAGATTACTGAGAACAAGAAATATCTTTGAATATTAGTAAATGTTGTTTGGTTAATGCTGGCTCCAAAAGCAGAACGACTAAAACCTACGTTTTGATTTAATAAATCGTTACCTGAAAGGGCTAATTTGATATTGTCTTTTTTCAAGAATGTTTTTGATAAACTACTGTTTATAATAAACCTCTCGAAATTGGTGTTAAATGCTGTTGTTTTTTCTTGGAAATTATAAGTATAGTCTGATTGTATTCTTATTTTTCCTGGGAAGGTGTAAGCTAAAGAGCCTCTGATTGCTAAGGTGTAACCATTAGCGTCTTGTAGTGGTTGTAAGGATGATTTATTTACCTGATATCCGGGAGTTGCAGAAAGCCAGAATTCATATTTATCTTCATAAGTTGACAAACTGAAGGTAGTATTTAAGTTATAACTTTCATTTTTATTAGTTTTTTTAACGTTATTACCTTCAGTAACTAAGTTGTAGAAAGTATTACCATTACCGCCTGCACTAACTCTCCAATAAATTTTTGTAGATGCTATTTTGGCACCATAATCTGCACTTAAATAAAAATTACTCGGTCTTTTATCTTCTAAATTGGTGAATTTTAAAATTCTTTTACCTGCGTCATCAGTACTTACATCGCTAACTATTTCATTGTTTGTGAAACTATAACTAGCATAAGCCCAAATACTTCTGCTTGATAATACTTTATATGAATTAAAGTTTGCCGTAATTCTGTTACTAAAAGCTATATCTAAGTCTTTATTGCCTAAAATCAAATTAAGCGGGTCGTTATTGTTTAGTATTGGTTGCAGTTGATTAACTGTTGGCTGTCTTGTACTTCCATCATAAGAAAACCTTAACGTACTTTGTTTGCTAAATTTATGTTCAAATATTGCGTTAGGTAAAAAGTTGATGAAGTTTCTGTTAAACTCAAAATTACTAATGAGGTTATTTTGGTTTAATTTTGAATTAGCAACTTTAGCTCCTAAAGTGATGCTTTTTTTATCCTTTTTATAACTTAAAGACAAACCACCTTGGTGAGTAGTGCTTTCATAAATCAACTCATTTGAAAAAAGAGAATCTAAAATAACATAATCACCTGCTTGGTTGGTATTAAAGGAATTTAATCTTGAGGTTACGTCGTTAATAGCAAAATCATAATTGGTAGATAATGCTAAGGTTTTAGATACTTTTTCTGTAAAAGTTAAACTTGTTTTATAGGACTCTCCATATTGGTCGTTTTGCTTTAATTGATCAATTACGTTTATACTATCTAAAGCACCAGTATTATTAAAAAAGCTGTTTTTTGATTTTAAAAAGCCCTCGGCATTATTATCAAAATAAGATTGGTTAAACCTGAAAGTTAAAGAACGTCCTAATTTTTTAAATTTCTTTCCGTAAAAAAGGCTGGTATTTAATCTATAGTCTTCACTTTCTTGATTGAAATTTTGCTCACCATTGTTTAATATTCTATCTCCAGCATTGGTAAAACCAGAGGTAAGGGTTGTATATCTATTATCGCTTCTTTTATTGGTATTGTCAAAAGCTATTTTAATGGTGTTGTTGGTGTCTATTTTAAATTCATAAACAGCATTTAACTTATTTTGGTTTAGTAGATTGTTAAAATTTCTGTTGCTGTTATTCGTTAAAATGCTATTTGGTAAACTATTTTGATTGATGCTATTATTAAACCCTAGGTTGCCTAACCTACCAACTTTAAAATCTAAGTTTAAACCGTGTTTATCTTTCCATTTGTTTTCATAATGGATACCGGTATTTATAATGTCTGGAATACCTTGTCCATTAAAACTTTCACTACTAAACTGATCGCCACCATTAAAAAATACGCTTACACTTCCGTCATCACCTATTTCTATATTCGAATTTGAAACGCCAAATTTTCTGGAAGATTCCCAATCTAAACCAGTTCTTTGTGTATTGCCAATGGTACTGTAGAAAGAAAGTTTTTGTTTATTGTTAAATACATTAAACATACCTTGTGTGGTGTAAAAATCGTCATTACCAATACCTGCATCTAACTTGCCAAAAAAACCTTTTTTCTTATCTTCTTTAAGTTTTAGGTTTATGGTTTTGTTTAAAACGCCATCATCAATTCCGGTAAATTTTGCATTCTCACTTTTATCATCATAAAGTTGTACTTTATCAACCATATCCGATCTCAAATTCTTTGTTACTAGGGTAGGGTCGTCACCAAAAAACTCCTCACCATCTACCAAAACTCGGGATACTGTTTGTCCTTGGGCAGTTATTTTCCCATCTTTATCTATTTGTATGCCGGGCAGTTGTTTCAATAAATCTTCAACTTTTGCATTTGGTTGTACTGTAAAACTGCCGGCATTAAATTCAGTGGTATCGCCTTTAACACGTATAGCAACAGCTTCGCCTTTAAAAATAACTTCTTGTAGCAACCTAGCTTTTAACAATAGGTTTTTTTGCAAAAAATCTTTGGTTGGGTTTTCTTTGTCAATTGTAAAAGGTTCTACATAATCGGCGTAAGCTGGGTAGCTAAATAGTAGAAAATAGTTGCCATTTTTAATGTTATTAAAGCTAAAACTGCCATCTGTTTTAGCTCTAGTAAAACTCACAAGGATAGAATCTTTTTGTCTTAACAAACTAATAGAAGTATTTGCAAGCTTAACATCAGAAATACTGTCAATCACAAAGCCTTTAATTTGCGATTCTTGGGCAACTAAATTGATGATAAAAAATAAGTTGATAAAGCTTAGTAGTAGAATTTTTTTCATGTTGTAGGTAGATTAACTAAAAACTTAGGTAAACATATCAACAAAATTTTGAATTGCAAAATAGGAGTTAATTTTTAACAAAAATTAACAATGTTAATTGATGGTTAATTGTTTACGGAATATTGAAATGAATTGGTTTTTGAGAATTGGCTTAATAAAAAATATTACACTTATCACTACTAAGGTCATTAAATTAAATTAAACTAGGTTCTGATAGGATAAGCACATGGGAGAAAGAGAAGTTAATTACAAAACCATTTCCTCAAAAATTTTATTTAAAGAGCAAGCAGCATCAGCCTTACAAAAACCAGGATGCACTTTAGAACATTGTATAACCGTACTTCTAGTGGCGGTAAGCCATCTAAACCGAGAAGGTATATCTAATTCAGAAATAATAGAATCACCTTTTGTTCCTTCCGCAATTGCTACAAATGCTTTTAAATTTTTTTCAAGTTCTTCGCAATCTAAATCGCTTTTTAGTGCTAATAATTTAATAGTATCAAGCTTATATTTTGCTTTTAAAAATTTTTGGTTTTTGCAATATAAAATAACACCAACATTTATAAATTCCTCACGCTCTACCCTTGGCACAACCCGAATTATAGCATACTCAAATAGCTGTGGTTCTTGCATTTTCAATAGCTTTAATAAAGTTTGAAGAGTGATTTATACGTGTATTCAAAAATTCTAAATAAGCATTTCTAAATTCTTGTGGCGTTTCAAAAAAAGTATCGGTAAGCCATTCATCAGGTATTAAACTAACCACACTTTCTAAAAATGAATTAGTTAATAATTCTTTGGCTTTTTTATCAATATCGTTTATTTGTGTAACTTGTTTTAATAAAACATGGTCTTTAATTAATAAAAAAGGGGAGAGGGCTTGTTCTTTCCAATTGGTCCACGAATGATGAAAATATAAAGCAGCACCATGGTCTATCAGCCAAAGTTCTTTATGCCACATCAACATATTGGTGTTTTTGGCAGTTCTGTCCATATTCATCAGTAAAGCATCCATCCAAACAATGGTTGATGCCAATTCCTCATCTAAAACATTTACAGCTGGGTCAAAAGTAATAGCTCCAGATAAGTAATGTAAAGCTAAATTTAAACCAGTACTAAATTTTAATAAATCCTGAATTTCTTCATCAGCTTCGGTTCTACCAAAAGCTTCATCTAAATTTGCAAAAACAAGTTCCGGCATTTTTAAACCCAATTTGCGGGCAATTTCGCCACCAATTAATTCGGCAATTAAAGCTTTTGTGCCTTGGCCAGCTCCTCTAAATTTTAATACATATAAAAATTCATCGTCGGCCTCGGCAATTGCAGGCATAGATCCGCCTTCTCGCAAAGGAGTTACATAACGCATTACATTTACAGTGCGTAAATTGGGTTTATTTACCATAATGTAAAGCTATTTGAAAAAATTGGTTTTTAAGCATTGTTTGTTTTAACCACAAAGGGTCCAAAGATTTTTCACAGAGAAAGAAGAAATGTTGTTTCATGAATCACCAAAATTTTCGAATCTTATGCTTCAATCTGCGAAAATCAGCGAAATCTGCGGGAACAAAAACTTTTAATCAGGCTTTAATTATATTTGTGCTCAAGCTCCACTTCCTCTGGTGTTAAAAAAACCATTTGTAATGATGCTGTGAATTTTTGACCTACTTTTAAATATTTCTTATGTTTAAGTTTTAAATAACAATATGAAAGTAGTTTATCCATTTTTAATAGGCACATATATATTATTGCTAGCAACTTCTTTAAACAGTTGTGCACAATTATTAGGAGACAAAGAAACCTTTAGCAAAGCCGATTCTTTGCGGGGCAGTTTAACATCGCCATACAGAACTTGTTACGATATAAATTATTACCACCTTAATGTAAAAGTTAATCCCAAAGAGAAATTCATCAGCGGAAGCAATCTTTTTAAATTTACAGCCACCACCAATTTTAAAGAGCTACAGTTTGATTTATTTGAAAATTTAGCGATAGAAAAAGTTGTGTATCATAAAAAAGAATTAAAGTTTAGAAGAGAATTTAACGCAGTTTTTTTAACTTTTAACCAAGAGATTTTAAAAGGTAAGCAAGATAGTTTTACCGTTTACTATTCGGGTAAACCAATTGTTGCAAAAAGAGCGCCTTGGGATGGAGGTTTTGTATTTGCAAAACATGATGACGGTAAAGATTGGATTGCAACAGCTTGCCAAGGAGTTGGTGCAAGTATATGGTGGCCAACAAAAGACCAACAAGCAGATGAAGTGGATAGCATGCTCATCAGCGTAAGCGTTCCTAAAGAAATTATGAATGTTTCTAACGGCAGGCTAGTTGGTAAAACAGAGCTAAAAGATGGTTATACCCGTTACGATTGGAAAGTTGTTAACCCAATTAACAACTATAACATAGCAGTAAATGCAGCCAACTACGCACACTTTAATGATAATTATGCAGGCTTAAACGGCAACTTAACTATAGATTATTATGTACTGCCCGAAAATGAAACCAAAGCCAAAAAGCAATTTACCGATGTAAAGCGAATGTTAGCAGCTTTTGAACATTGGTTTGGTCCATATCCTTTTTACAAAGATGGCTTTAAATTAGTAGAAACGCCGCATTTAGGAATGGAACATCAAAGCGCAGTTGCTTATGGTAATCAGTATAAAAGAGGTTATTTAGGTAAAGATTTATCAGGAACTGGTTGGGGTTTAAAGTGGGACTTTATTATTGTGCATGAAGCTGGACATGAGTGGTTTGGGAATAATATCACCTCTAAAGATATTGCAGATATGTGGATACATGAGGGCTTTACCTGTTACTCCGAAAATTTATTTACAGAATACCATTATGGTAAAAATGCGGGAGCCGAATATGTGAGAGGTTTGCGAAAAAACATTTCTAACGACCAACCAATTATTGGCCCGTATGGTGTAAATAAAGAAGGTTCTGGTGATATGTATTATAAAGGCGCAAACATGCTTCATACCATTAGGCAGCTAGTTAACGATGATAAAAAATGGCGTTCAATGCTGATTGGAATGAATAAAAAATTTGGAAAAATAACGTGTACTACAGCAGATGTGGTGAATTATTTTAACCAACAGTCGGGTTTAAACTTAACCAAAGTCTTTAACCAATATTTGAAATTCAGAAGCATTCCGGTTTTAGAAGTCAGGCAAAATGGTAGCAATGTAGAGTGCCGTTGGTTAGCCAATGTTATTGATTTTGATATGCCTTTGCAATTGGCTGATAAAAATAAAACATGGATAAAACCTACAAAAAATTGGCAAGTTGTTCCAAATATTGTAGAAGCTAAAAATGTGATAGTTAGCGAAGATTTTTATATCGATTTAAAAATTATAGAGAACTAATGCAACTATTTCCCAATTTATACGTCTATAATTGAAACAGTATTTTCAAAATGAAAAAATCAAAGGCAATATTAATTTTCTTATCAATAATAGTTTTCTCTGTTTTAAGTGTTCATGCACAAGATAACCGTACCATAAAAAACTTTCATGGAATAGCCAATTCTGGTGCTTTTGAGGTTTATGTACGCATGGGCGATAAAGAAAGTATTGAGGTTGAAGGCTCTGAAGAAGATTTAGAACGCATAGAAACTATAGTTCAAAACGGAATACTTAGAATAAGAACCAAACGTAACATAAACAACTGGAACGAAGCAGTTAATGTTGTTAAAATTTACATTACAGCTATTAAGTTAGATGCTCTAATGCAATCAGGTTCCGGAATAATATCCGTTGAAGGAGATTTGAATTCTGCTAATGCAGATATACAAGTTAGCGGCTCTGGACAAATTAAAGTTGGTTTAAAAACGCAAAGTGCGAGTATAACTTTAAGTGGGTCTGGAAATTTAGTTTTAGATGGTAAAGTTGGAAACCTAAAAATAACGATGTCTGGCTCTGGCGATGTAAATGCAGATAAGCTAATTGCAGAAACTGTAAAAGTGAAATTGGCCGGTAATGGAGTTGCTTATGTTTATGCAGAAAGTGAGCTAGAAGCTGCAATAGTTGGACCCGGTGAAGTTAAATATTTAGGAAATCCTAATATTACCACCAGCAAATTAGGCAATGGTAAGGTAAGTAAAATGTAATTTGCTTTGGGAGCAGGGTCAACGCATGAAAAAAGTAAAAAATCGTAGGGTTATTCACATAATGTTAGTTTCTGCTTA